>CAITLX010000673.1 GCA_903893335.1 uncultured delta proteobacterium
GATGGCGGCGCGCGTGTAGCGCTCGTCGAGGTCGACCTTCACGCCGAGCCCGCCGCGGTGCAGGTTGGAGCGGAACTCGCCCGGCCGCGCGGTGCGGCGCATCGCGGCGACGACCCTCCGCCCGACGACGATGGCGCGCACGTCGCGCCCGCGCGACTCGCGCACGTACTCTTGCAGCACGATGTCCTGGCCCATCGCCCAGAGCGTCTCGAGCAGCGACGCCACGGCCTGCGGCGTCTCCGCGATCATGGTGCCGATGCCCTGCGTGCCCTGCTGCAGCTTGACGATGGCGGGGCAGCCGCCGACGAGCTCGAGCGCCGAGTCGACGCCCGCGGGCGAGCGCGCGCAGACGGTGGTGGGCACGTCGATGTCCTTGCGCGTCAGCAACTGAAGGGCGCGCAGCTTGTCGCGGCTGCGCGCGATCGCGACCGCGCCGTTGAGCACGGGCATGCCCATCATGTCGAACTGCCGCACCACCGCGAGGCCGTAGTTGGTGATGCTCGCGCCGATGCGCGGCACGACGAGATCGGCGCGCGGCACCGGCGCGCCCGACAGCAGCAGGCTGGGCTTGCCGCGCGAGACGACGATCTGAAACTCGAGCGGATCGACGACCGTGACCTCGTGGCCGCGCGCCCTGGCGGCCAGCACGAGGCGGCTGGTCGAGTAGAGCGACGCGTTGCGCGAGAGCACGAGCATCCGCATGGCGAGGGGAACGTAGCCGAAAGGGGGGACCCGGGCGACCCGGTGGCGCGGGCTTGCGACCGGAATCGTTTCGTGTACGAATCATTCGTCGTCGAAACGAGGAGATGCGCCATGTTCCAGCCGTTCACCGAAGAGCACGATCAGTTCCGCAAGACGTGCCGCGCCTTCGCCGAGCGCGAGATCGTCCCGAACGTCGAGGAGTGGGAGAAGGCTCGCCTCTTCCCCAACGAGCTGTTCAAGAAGGCCGGTGACCTCGGCATCCTCGGCGCGCATTTCCCCGAGGAGCACGGCGGCGGCGGCGGCGACTACTGGTACAGCGTCGCGAAGGCCGAGGAGCTGCCGCGCGGCCGCTGCGCGGGCGTTTCGATGGGGCTGCTGGTGCAGAGCGACATGGCCACGCCCGTCATCAGCGACGTCGGCACCAAGGCGCAGATCGACGAGTTTCTCGCCCCCGCGCTGCGCGGCGAGAAGATCGTCTCGCTCGGCGTCTCGGAGCCCGGAGCTGGCTCCGACGTCGCCGGCATCCGCACGACCGCGCGCCGCGACGGGTCGGACTGGATCATCAACGGCTCCAAGACGTTCATCACGAACGGCACGCGCGCCGACTTCATCACGCTGCTGGTGCGCACGCGCCCCGACAGCGGCTCGCACGGCTGCTCGTTCTTCCTCGTGCCGACCAACCTCCCGGGCTTCAGCGTCTCGAAGAAGCTCGAGAAGATCGGCAACCACGCGTCCGACACCGCGGAGCTCTTCTTCGACGGCGTGCGCGTGCCGAACGACTGGCTCCTCGGCGAGGAGGGGCACGGCTTCATGTACCTGATGCAGAACTTCCAGAGCGAGCGCCTCATCGCCGCCATCGGCGCGACCGCCGGCGCCAAGCTCATCCTCGACGAGGCCGTCTCGTACGGCCGCGATCGCGTCGCGTTCGGCAAGCCGATCATCAAGCGCGAGGTGTGGCAGCACAAGTTCGTCGACCTCTACACGAAGGTCGAGATGGCGCAGGCGTTCGCCTACAAGTGCGTCGATCGCTACAACGACGAGCGCTACGTCCGGAAGGAGGCCGTCTCGTTCGAGACGGTCAAGCTCATCTCGATGGCGAAGATCGCGGTCGGCGACATCGTCTCCGAGGTCACCGACGCCTGCCTGCAGTTCCACGGCGGCTGGGGCTACGTCGAGGACTACGCCATCGCGCGAGCGTGGCGCGACCAGCGCCTGCTGCGCCTCGGCGGCGGCACCACCGAGACGATGAAGTACTACCTCGCCAAGCTGATGGGCTTCTGAGGCCGTCGGCTCGCGGCGAGGGGCGACGGCGCGGGGCGAGGGAGGCTGCCCTCGCCCCGGCGGAGAGTGGTATAGGCCCACGGCCATGAGCTCTGCCCCCGCGTCGCGTCCGCCCGCGAGCCGCGCCTTCGTCGCGATCGCGCTCGGCCTCCCCGCGCTCCTCTTCGCCTGGCCGCTGGGCAGGAGCGGCATCTGGGACCCGCCCGAGCTCGGCGTCGCCGACCTCGCGCGCCGCATCGCGGTGCACGTCTACGGCGCGTCCTCGCTCGAGCTCGCGGGCGCGGACAACACCATGCCCAAGCTCGGCGACCTCGGGCGCAACGAGCTGCCGTTCGACGCGGTCGCGCTCGGGTTCCGGCTGTTCGGCCTGCACGAGTGGGCCGGGCGCCTGCCGCTCGCGATCTTCGGGCTCATCGGCGTCGCCGCCCTCTACCTCATGCTCTCGCGGCTGCTCGACCGGCGCGCGGGCGTCTACGGCGCCCTCGTGCTCGCGACGATGCCCCTCTACTTCGTGCACGCGCGCACGATGCTCGGCGACATCGTGACGATGGCGAGCCTCTCGGTCGCGTTCGCCGGCCTCTCGCTCGCCACGTTCGGCGTCGCCGACGAGGGGCAGGACGCCTCCCGCGCTCGCGCGGCGGCGTTCGTGCTCGGGCTCGCCGGGCTCGCGACGGGCTTCTTCTCGCGCGGGCTCGTCGTGGGCGTCGCCTTGCCGGCCATCAGCGTCGGCTTCTCGTGGGCGATCGCGCGCGCCGCCGCGCAGGGCTCCGCTCCGCGCGACCCGGTCGGCGACGCCGCGGGCGCCGCGTCGTTCGTCGTGGGCGCGCTGGCGGCGCTCGTCGGCACGCGCGCGCTCTTCGCCGCGGTGCCCGGCCAGTTCTCGGTGCTCGTCGGCACCAGCGTCGCGGTGCAGGCGAAGTTCCCGACGTTCGACTTCGTGCTGCACTGGCTCGGCCACTCGCTCTTCCCCTGGAGCGCGTTCCTTCCGCTCGCGGTCGGCAGGCTCTTCCGCCCGCCGCCGCGCAGCACCGCCGCGGCTGAGCGCCGCGAGCAGAGCCTGCGCCTCACGCTGCTGGTCGGCTCGGCCGTCGCGTTCGGCGCGTACGCCATGCTCTCGGCGCGCGTGGGCCACATCCCGTTCGGGGCGCCGGCGGTGCTCGCGGCCATCGCGGCGGTCGCCGTGCGCGACTTCGAGCGCGGCGCGCCCGCGTCTCGGGCCGTGGCGGTCGCGTGCGCGATCTTCGCCGTCCTGATGATGCGCGACTACCTCCTGTTCCCCGAGAAGGGGCTGTCGGCCTTCGCCGTCGCGAACGCGACGCTGCCCGACAGCTTCAAGGAGACCGCGTCGCGCGTCGTGCTCCTCTCGACGCTCGTGTTCGTCGCCATCGTCTTTCTCGCCTGGATGGAGAGCGACGACGAGGCCGACTCCGCGTTCGACCGCAAGGCATACGCGGCGTGGCCGCGCACGATCGCCCGCGCGTGGGACGGCAACCTGCTGTTCGCCTCGGTCGTCGTCGAGGCCGCGCTCGCGGGCCTCGCGCTGCTCGTCTGGCTCGGCGTGCGCGTCTTCCACTGGAAGGCCATCGCGATGATCGGCGTGCCGATGCGCAACGCCGCCATGAACGCGTTCTGGGTGCTGCCCGTCGCGGTCGTCGTCGGCGTGTGGGCGATGATGGCCGCGCGCGACGCCTTCCGCGCCGCGATGCGCGCGCTCGGGCTGACGCGCGGCCTGGCCACCGTCGCGGCCGGCGTGCTCGTCGGGCTGCTCTTCGGCTTCTGGTACTACCCCGCGCTCGCCGCGCAGCTCTCGCCGAAGGACGTGTTCGACAGCTACGCCCGCCTGCACCACGGCAGCGAGCCGCTCGCGCTGCTCGGCGTCGGTGGCCGGTCGGCCAGCTACTACGCGGGCGGCGACACCAAGACGCTCCCCGATTCGCAGTCCGCGTTCTCCTGGCTGACGCAGGGCGGGGGGCGGCGCTGGCTCGCCGTGCGCAACGAGGACCTCGCGCGCCTCAACTCGCTGTTTCGCACCCGCCCCGGCAAGAAGCAGAACCTGCCGGTGCTCGACGCGCGCTCGAGCCAGATCCTGCTCGTGTCGAGCGAGCTCGCGGCGGGCGAGGCCAACCAGAGCCCGTTCGACGCCTTCCTGCTCGACGAGGCGCCGCGCCCGGCGCACCCGCTCGACGTCAACCTCCAGGATCAGCTCGTCGTGCTCGGCTGGGACGTGTGGGACCTCGCGGGCAAGCCGGTCGAGTTCGTCGTGCCGGCGCGTAAATTCCGCTTCCGCACCTACTACAAGGTCGTCGCTCCGCCGACCGGCGAGTGGGAGTCGTTCATCCACATCGACGGCTTCCACCGTCGCTTCAACGGCGACCACAAGGTGCTCGGCGGCAAGTACGCGCTGAGCCTCTGGCAGGTCGGCGACATCGTGGTCGACGACTACGAGTTCGCGCTCGAGCCCAACTTCACCCCCGGCGCCTACAACGTCTTCCTCGGCCTCTTCGTCGGCGACACGCGCATGAAGGTCAAGACGGGCAAGGCCGACGACAACCGCATCGACGCGGGGTTGCTGCGCGTGCAGTGACGCTCCGGGGCGCGCGACATGTCGCGGCAGTGACGCGCCCGCGCGCGCGACATTTCGCGGGTGACGCGGGGCGCGAACGGGTCTAGGCCCAACGCGTGAAGGACGACACGGCCCACAAGCCGCCGAGGTCCCAGCCCCCGGGCTCGGACCGTCGCCTCGCCGATCGCTTCGACGTGACCTGGTCGGTCGACTGCGAGACCGAGGACACCTTCCTCTACGCGTCGATCACCAACATCTCGGCCATCGGCATCTTCGTCCGCACCGACGCGCCGCTGCCGCTGGGCACCGAGGTCGTGCTCCGCTTCGCGCCGCACGACGGCGGCGAGCAGTTCGTGCTGCGCGGCGCGGTGCAGTGGGTCAACGAGGTCCACGTCTTCGGCGCCAACCTCAACCCCGGCATGGGCGTGCGCTTCTTCGACCTGACGCCGGCCGACCGCGAGCGCCTCGTCGAGGCGATCCACACCATCGCCTACGTGCGCGAGGCCTCGAACTGAGGCGCGAGCCCGAGGGCGCGACGACGTGATGCGCGCGTCGGGGCGGCGCGTTCGACGCGCCGCGCTATCCTCCGCGCCGAGAACACCCGATGAGCATCCCGCATCCGGCGCCGCTGTCCGGCGCCGACTACTCCGCCGCCGAGTTGCTGCCCGAGGGCGACGTCGCGCTCGTGCTCGATCAGCGTCGCCTCCCGTCCGAGGAGGTGTACGTCGAGGTCCGCACCGGCGACGCGATGGTCGACGCCATCCGCGACATGCTCGTGCGTGGCACGCCCGCGATCGGCGTCGCAGCCGCGTACGGCGTCGTGCTCGCCGCGCACCGAGCGCGCTCGGACGACGAGGTGCGCGCCGTGGCCGCGCGCATCGCGGCCGCGAGGCCGACGGCGGTCAACCTCGCGTGGGCCGTCCACCGCATGCTCGCGGTATTCGAGCGGCACGCCGGGGCGCCGCGCGCCGAGCGCTCGGCGCTGCTCGCCGACGAGGCCCGCGCGCTGCACCGCGAGGACGTCGCCGCGTGCCGCCGCATGGGCGAGCTCGGCGCCGCGCGCATCCCCGACGGCTCGACGATCCTCACCCACTGCAACGCGGGAGCGCTCGCGACCGGCGGCTACGGCACGGCGCTCGGCGTCGTGCGCGCGGCCTACGCGCGCTCGCGTGACGTGCGCGTGCTCGCGTGCGAGACGCGGCCGTACCTGCAAGGCGCCCGCCTCACCGCGTGGGAGCTCGCGAAGGACGGCATCCCGGTCGAGCTCGTCACCGACGGCATGACGGGGCACTTCTTCTCGCGCGGCGCCATCGACGCGGTCGTCGTCGGGGCCGACCGCATCGCGCGCAACGGCGACGTCGCGAACAAGATCGGCACCTACGGGCACGCGTGCCTCGCGCGCCTGCACGGCGTGCCGTTCTACGTCGCCGCGCCCTGGAGCACCGTCGATCTCGGCTGCCCCTCGGGGCTCGCCATCCCGATCGAGGAGCGCGCGTCCGACGAGGTCACGCGCTTCGGGGGCAAGCTCGTCGCGCCCGAGGGCGTGCGCGCGCGCCACCCCGCGTTCGACGTGACGCGCGCCGGCTACGTCACCGCGCTGTTCACCGAGCGCGGCATCGCCGACCCTCCCGGCCCCGACGAGCTCGAGAGGCTCGCTCGGTCGCCCGCGCCGCAGGCGTGAGCGACGGCCAGGCTCGTCCATGACCACGCGCTTCGAGCCCAAGCCCTCCTGGTTGAAGGTGCGCGCGCCGGGGGGCGACCGTTACCACGCGCTCAAGGGCACGCTGCGCGACCTCGACCTGCACACCGTCTGCGAGGAGGCGCGCTGCCCCAACGTCGGCGAGTGCTGGCGCGAGGGCACCGCGACCGTGATGCTGCTCGGCGACACCTGCACGCGCGGCTGCCGCTTCTGCGCCGTGACGACGGGCGACCCGCGCGGCGCGGTCGACCCGCGCGAGCCCGAGCACGTCGCGCGCGCCATCGGGCGGCTCGAGCTCAGCTACGTCGTGCTCACCATGGTCGATCGCGACGACCTGCTCGATTTCGGCGCGGAGCACGTCGCGCGCACCGTGGTCCGCCTCCACGCGCTGCGCCCCGATCTCCTCGTCGAGGCGCTCGTGGGCGATTTCCAGGGGCACGCGGGCTACATCGACACGGTCGTCGACGCCGAGCCCGACGTGTTCGGGCACAACGTCGAGGTGGTGCGCCGCCTGACGCCGCGGGTGCGCGACGCGCGCTGCGGCTACGACCGCTCGCTCGACGTCCTTCGCCGCGCGAAGGAGCGCAGCGCGGGGCGGCTGACGAAGTCGTCGCTCATGGTCGGCATCGGCGAGGAGCCCGCCGAGGTGAGCGAGGCGCTGCGCGATCTCCGCAGCGCCGGCGTCGACGTCGTCACGATCGGGCAGTACCTGCGCCCGAGCCCGCGGCACGCGCCCGTCGCGCGCTACGTCGAGCCCGCCGAGTTCGCCGCGTGGGAGGTCGAGGCGCGCGCGCTCGGCTTCCTCTACGCCGCGAGCGGTCCGCTGGTGCGGTCGAGCTACAAGGCCGCCGAGGTGTGGGTCCGCGCGAAGCTGGGCGCGGCCCCGGCAGACGAGGCGTCGGCGGTGCTCGCGGAGCGCGCGCGCCAGGCCGCCGAGGGGGCCGAGCGCGTCCGCGCCGAGGCGCCCGAGGGCGACCCGCCCGAGGCTCCCGCGCTCGTCTCGGCGGCCTCGCTCGTCCGGCGTTGAGGCCTCGGCCGCCCGGCCCGGGCGGGGTTCGCTCGCGCGCCTGGATTGCGCGGGCGCGAGTGTCTATAGTGCTGGCCCCTCGAAGGAGCCCCGCGCCCCATGAACGCGATCCTCGCGATCCTCGCTGTCGTCCTGCTGGCGCTCGCCTACTTCGTCTTCCTGCGCAAGAAGCCTGCGCTGCCGGAGCCCGAGGCCACCGAGCCCGAGGCGCCGCGCGCTGCTCCGGCGGTCGCTCCCGTCGCCAAGGCGCCCGCGCTCGCTCCGGCACCCGCTCCCGCCGAGCCCCCGCCCGCTGCGCCGTCGGCTCCGCCGCCTGCGGAGGCCCCCGCCGCTCCCGAGCCCATCGCGCCCGAGCCGGTGGCGCCCCCCGTCGTCGTCGCGCCTCCTGCGGCGCCCCCCGCTGCGCCGGCGCCCGCGCGCGCTCGCGACGTCGCCGGGCTCCGCAAGGGGCTCGCCAAGTCGCGCGGCGAGCAGGGCTTCTTCGGTCGGCTCGTCGGGCTCTTCAGCGGCAAGAAGGCGGTCGACCCCGCGCTCCTCGAGCAGATCGAGGAGGTCATGCTCACCTCCGACGTCGGCGTGAAGACGACCGCGTCGCTCATCGAGCGTCTCCGCCAGGGTCTCAAGAAGCAGGAGCTGACCGACTCCGACGCGGTGTGGGGCGCCCTGCGCGGCGAGGCGGCGCGCATCCTCGATCTCGGCGGCGGTCGCATCGGCCTGCGCCACAAGCCGACGGTGGTGCTCATGGTCGGCGTCAACGGCGCCGGCAAGACGACGACCATCGGCAAGCTCGCGACCAAGCTGAAGGCCGAGGGTAAGACGGTCCTGCTCGCCGCGGGCGACACCTTCCGCGCCGCCGCGGTGCAGCAGCTCGAGGTGTGGGGCAAGCGCGTCGACTGCGAGGTCGTACGCGGCAAGGAGGGGGCCGACCCCGGCGCCGTGCTCTTCGACGCCGTCCAGCGCGCGCGCGCCGAGGGCATCGACGTCGTCATCGCCGACACCGCGGGCCGCTTGCAGACCAAGACGCCGCTCATGGACGAGCTCAAGAAGATCGTCCGCACGATGGGCAAGGCGCTCGACGGCGCGCCGCACGAGACGCTCCTCGTGCTCGACGCGACCAACGGCCAGAACGCCGTCTCGCAGGCCGCCATGTTCCGCGAGGCGATCGATCTCACGGGCATCGTGCTCACGAAGCTCGACGGCACCGCCAAGGGGGGTATCGTGCTCGCCATCTGCGACGAGATGAAGATCCCGGTGCGCTATGTTGGGCTCGGCGAGCGCGCCGACGACCTCCGCGAGTTCGACGCCGATGAGTTCGCCGAGGCACTGTTCGGCGACTCCGCGGGGGACGGCGGCGGCTCCGTTTGAAGAAACCGCCAGTTTTGGCGGATTTCATTGCTTCGTCGAGACTCGTCTGTTAGAGTCGCCCGCCATTGGCGGTTGACTGTTTTTGTGAATGGTTCTAGATGTTTAGCTGGCCTCCGAGGTCGAAGGGTGCGGAAGGGGTAGCGATGAACCAGGTGCGGATTGGGCTTATCGTGGCGGCAGCGATGATCGCTGTCCCGGGCTCGGCGTGGGCCCAGAAGGGTGGCAAGCCGAAGCGCGCCACTCCGGCCGCGGCCGCCGCACCGGCTCCCGCTGCGCCAGCGCCGGCTGCTGCCCCTGCGGCGCCGGCAAATGTCGAAATCGACGCCGACCAGCCAGCGGGTACCAAGGCCGTTCCGGCTGCGCCCGATGCGCCGGCGGCCGCCCCTGTGGTCCCCGGTGAGCCTGGTGGGCTCGGCGACATCTGCCAGATCGACCCGTCGGCCTGTCCGCAGGTCGACCTCGGTGCAGCGGCGAAGCGCACGCTCGGCGAGCAGATGTACGCCGTGCAGCAGATCTACGCGCTGCGCAACCACCGCTTCGAGACGCAGCTCTCGGGCACCTTCGCGCTCAACGACCAGTTCGTCGGTCACCCGGGCATCACGCCGGCGTTCAACTACTACGTGACCAACGTCCTCGCGGTGGGCATCAACGGCGCCTACTACTTCAACCGCGACCAGCCCTTCAATGCGCAGGTCCGTCGCGCTGCGCGCGTCGCGGTGCCGCTGACCGAGTACCAGTGGGCGGGCGCGGTCAACTTCACGTACGTGCCCATGTACGGCAAG
The DNA here is from genome assembly GCA_903893335.1 of uncultured delta proteobacterium. Classification (GTDB taxonomy): domain Bacteria; phylum Myxococcota_A; class Polyangia; order Polyangiales; family Polyangiaceae; genus CAITLX01. The sequence continues at coordinate 9,420 of CAITLX010000673.1, forward strand.
TTCGCCGGCTTCGGCGACTTCATCTTCCACTGGGACGCCTACGTCGTCGGCGGCGTCGGCGCGATGGCCACCCGCCCCATCGCGGTCGTCGACCCCGACAACCGCATCTTCAAGTGGCAGCCCAAGGTCGCGTTCAACGCGGGCGTCGGCGTGCGCATCTTCTTCAATCGGTGGTTCGCCGCCGTCCTCGAAGTGCGTGACTACATCTACAACGAGAAGCTCGAGAACCTCGAAATCGACCCGCAGCCTTCTCGCCGTAGCGACGAGAGCACCTGGTTCGGCGATTCGAAGCTGACCAACAACGTCCAGGCCCAGCTCGGCCTCTCCATGTTCCTCCCATTCTCGTGGGAGTATCGGCTGCCGAAGTGAGGCGACAGATGCGCGCCAACATGACCACCTCGCGCGAGCCTGTCTCGCGCCGAACGAACGAGGCGACGACGATGCGGCGATTGCTCGCGGTGATGCTGGTGCTCGTCGGAGTGGGCACCGTCGGACGACGTGCCGAGGCACAGGAGATCCAGCTCACGGGTCCGCTCGCCGGTGCGCCGGCGGTGCGCAACCTGCGGCTCCACCGGCAGGGGCGCCTCGAGCTCGCGCCGACGCTGTCGTTCACGCTGCTCGACGAGTACCAGCGCACGATGCTGGTCGGCGCTCGCGCGAACTACAACCTGACCGACTGGTTCGCCGTCGGCGTCTGGGGGGCGTTCGGTGCGGTGCACCAGTCCACCGCGCTGACCGATCACATCGACGAGACGGTCGCGGAGCGCCGCGCCAGCTCGCCGAACTCGATCGACAACCAGCTGACCAAGGCCAACATCCCCGGCAGCTTCAAGGACCAGCTCGGCACGATCAACTACGTGTTCGCGCCGCAGGTCACCTTCGTGCCCTTCCGCGGCAAGCTGGCCATCTTCCAGAAGTTCTTCGTCGACACCGACGCCTACTTCTTCGCCGGCCCCGCGTTCGTCGGCCTGAAGGAGCGCGCGGACTGCTCGGCGGCGAGCACGGCCTGCGACCAGAGCACGGCGACGGCGTCGCGCACGGCGATCTCGCCCACGTTCGGCCTCGGCTTCGCCTTCTACTCGGGCGATTGGATGAGCGTCGGCATCGAGTGGCGCGCGCTGCCGTTCTCGTGGAACACCGGCGGCTTCGACGCCCATGGCTCGGGCGCCAACAACAAGTTCCCCGACCAGAAGATCGACGACAAGGACCGCGAGTTCAAGTTCAACCAGGTCCTCTCGCTGAGCGTCGGCTTCTACCTCCCCCAGGGAATGAAGCGCTCCGAGTAGCCGGCCTCTTCAATCGAAGACCGCGCGACGCGGCCGCCCTCCGAAACGAGAGCGCGCCGCGTTTCGCGTTGGTGCGCGGAGGCCCCGTCGCGCCTTCAGCGCCGGCGAACCTTGCCGTCGTCGCCGAGCGCGAAGCCACTCGGCAGCGCGCGCCGCGTGCTCTCGTGCAGGTCGGCAGCGACCTCCCAGCCTCGCGCCGCGAGCCCCTCGGCGATGCGCGTGCGCACCCGCATCGACTCCTCGTCGGCGAGCACGCGCGCGAGCGCGGGGGCCGACGCCGGGTCGCCCTGCGCGAGCGTCGCGACGACGGCGCTCCAGCGGATGTCGTCGCTGACGTCGTCGAGGAAGCGCTCGGCGGCTTGCCGCGCGCTGTCCGAGATCAGGTGCTCGAGCTCCGCGATGAGCTGCTGCTTGGGATCGGTGTTGCGCGTGTACTCGGTGTCGAACCGCTCGAGCAGGGCGAGCACCTCGGCCTGGTAGCGCTCGGCGGGCAGCAGCTCTCGCAGGATCTTCAGCGGCCACGCGAGGCTCTCGGCGCGCTCGGAGAAGGCGCGAATGGGCTCGAGCGCGGCCTCGCCGGCGGCGAGCACGCCGCGCATGGCGGCCTCCTTCTCGTCCTGGTCGGTGATCGACGGATCGATGTGGAAGGTGAACCGCTTGAGCAGCATGCCGGCCGACGTCGCGGTGCCGAGCTTCACGAGCGCGTCGATGGCCTCGATGCGGTCGTAGTTCTGCGCGTGCTTGTCGCCCGCGACCTTGCCGAGGCGCGCAGCGCTGCGGTCGCTCGCGGCGCTGCCGTCGGCGACGGCCGACGACTCCGGCTTCGACTTGAAGCGATCGAAAAACCCCATGGGGGGCGGGTTATGCCCTAGCCCTGCACCCCCCGTCCAGCAGCGCGGTGCGGCGCGGGCGGGAGGTGCGCAGCGATTCGGCCGCGCGGCTCGATTGGGAAGGTCGGTCGCGTCTCCACCGAGCGGAGCCGCTGGGGCAGGGTAGGGGCCGCGTCTCAGCCGAGCGGAACGGCGAGCAGCACGACCTCGCGGCCGCGAACCTCGATGCGGTAGCGCACGGCGCGGCCGTGCTTCTCGCCGAGCTCGCCCTCGAGCTCGCGGATGCGCTCGATGAACGCAGCCTCGAGGATGTGGCCGACGGGGTCGCCGAGCGAGCGCTTGGCCTGCACATACTCGGCGAACAGCCGACGGTAATAGGCGTCCTGCGGCTCGGCTCGCAGCGCGGCGACGACGGCGGGGTCGACCTGCGTGTCGGTCATCGATCGCTCGTCGACGGCCAGCGCCTCGGTGAAGTCGTTCGCCGTCGGCGGGTGCGTCGGGTGCCCCTCGTCGTCGGTGTCGTCCTCCTGCACGCCCATCAGCTGGTTGAGCAGCGAGTTGAGGCGGAACACGAGGCCGCCGAGCTCGGCGTGCTCGATCTCGAAGCGGAGATCGGAGCGGCCATTGAGGATGGCGAGCAGGCCCTCCTCGATCTCCTCGATGGGGCGCGCGATGTACGTGTCGAGCATCACGCCGCCGATGGCGACGAGCAGCAAGCCGAGCGCGCCGACCGCGAGCAGCGGCCAGAGCAAGCCGTCGAGATCGCCGAGCATGTTCGTCGGGCGGATGGCGATGAGCGCCGCTTGCTTGCCGTCGCCGTAGCCGGCGAGGGGCGCGGCGATGAAGACGTAGTCGTTGCCGCCGCTCGGCAACATGCGCGACTGGTTGGCGTCGAGCGCGGCGCGGACGGCCTTCGCGTCGGCGTCCTGGATGCGCGGCCCGTACTTGGTGGGCCAGCCATGGCTCGAGCGAGCCTTGAGGTCGAGCCACTCTCCGGCCGGGATGGCCAGCACGACGTCGAGGCCGCTCGTGTCGTCGCTCGTGCGCTGCAGGCGGCCGTCGTTGAGCGGCGAGCCGATGACCAGCACGCCGCCGATCTGGCCGCTCTCGTCGCGGACGGCGGCGTAGCTCACGAGCAGAAGCTCGGCCGACTTGGAGGCCGACCAGAGCTCGCTCGCCGTGACGCCGTGGGCGATCACGGCCTTGATGCGCGGGTGCGCGCTGCCGAGGTCGTCGCCGCGCATCTGGGTGCTGCTGCCGTCGCGGCCGAGGGCGAAGCCCTGCAGATCGACGAGCGCGACCATCGACGGCGCCGTGCGCGAGAGGATGGGGTCGCCGCTCGCGCGGGTGCGGACGGCGTTGGCGAACTGCGTCGCAGCCTCGCTGCGTGCGCTCGCGAGGCCCCCCTTGAAGGGCTCGCGCGCCGCGGGCTCGCTGGCCACGCCGGCGAGCCAGCGCTCGGTGCGCAGCGCGTCGAGCTCGAGCCGCCCCGTCGCTGCGGTCACCGCGCGCTCGGCGTCGATGCGCATCTTGGCCGGGTCGGACGCGACCGCCTCGAGCGACAGCTTGACGAGTACGTACCCCAGCAGGGTGACCAGGATCAGGATGACGGAGTTGACCGCGATGATCTTCCAGCGCATCTCGTGCCTCGCTTCGCCACCAGCTTGGTCGCGGCGGTTCGTCGTGGGGCGGTGCGGCGGGAGTGCCGCAACACGCGCGTCGGCGTCGTCGGAGGGCCCGTCGGCAAGCGGCCGGTTCGGGCGGCGCAGGAGAGGAGAAGGCGGGCTTCTTCCCTCGAACGCCTCCGCGACAGTACCATTGCCGCTTCGCGAGCATCAAGGTGACCGAACTTCGACCTGAAACACGACCGCTGGGCGTCGTCGATGACCCGGTGTTCGACCGGCACTTGCCGCTCGGCTACCACCCGGAGCGTCCCGAGCGCCTCGTGGCCGCCCGCGCGGGGCTCGCGCGGGCCGAGGTGGCCACCGTCTCGGTCGAGGCGCGCGAGGCGTCGGACGACCAGCTCGCGGCCGTGCACGAGCCCGCGTACCTCGAGCGCCTCGCGCGGCTCGCGGGTGAGCGCGCCTTCCTCGACCCTGACACCTTCGTCGGGCCCGACTCGGTCGCCGCTGCGCGCCGGGCAGCCGGCGGTGCCTGCGCGCTGGTCGACGGCATCCTCGCCGGTGAGATCGATCGAGGATTCGCGCTGGTTCGCCCCCCCGGCCACCACGCGCGCCCGGGTGCGGCCATGGGGTTCTGCCTGCTCAACAACGTCGCGGTCGCGGCCGCCCACGCGCGCGCGCGCGGCGTGCGTCGCGTCGCCATCGTCGACTGGGACGTGCACCACGGCAACGGCACCGAGGAGATGTTCGCGTCCGATCCGTCGGTGCTCTACGCGTCGCTGCACCAGTGGCCCTTCTACCCCGGCACCGGCGCTGCGTCCGAGATCGGGCGAGGGGAGGGGCGTGGTTACACGGTGAACGTACCGCTGACGAGCGGCGCGGGCCCGGGCGACTACGGGGCTGCGTTCGACCGCATCGTGCTGCCCGTGCTCGAGGCGTTCGCCCCCGACCTGCTGCTCGTGTCGGCGGGGTTCGACGCGCACAGCGACGACCCGCTGGCGACCATGTGTCTGACGGCCGACGCTTACGGCGGCTTCACCCGCGCGCTCACGAGCGTGTGCAGCCGCACGGTGGTCGTGCTCGAGGGGGGCTACGACCTTCGCGCGATCGAGGCGTCCGTCGAGGTCGTCGCGCGCGCCCTGTCCGGCGCGCCGGGCGAGGGCGTCGTCGCGGCGCCGGCGCGAGGCCACGAGGCCGAGATCGAGCGCGCGCGGCGCCACGCAGGCGCGACCTGGCGAGTGTGATCGAGGCCGAGCGGGCCGGTGCAAGAAGGGGCGAGGCCCCTACTTCTTGCGTACCGATCGTCAACTTGACACCCCCTGGGGTGGCGGAAACACTACGCTTACAGGCGCATCCGCTCGCCCGGCCTTCGGCCCGCATCGTGCAAAGCCGAAGAGGTCGACCGACGGATCCGAGATCAGGCTGACCGATGCGATTGCCGCTCCTCCTCCTTTGCTCCGCGCTGGGCGGCCTCGCCGCGTGCAGCTCGTCGTCGCGCCCGCCCGGCTCGTCCGACGCGCCCGGAGGCTCGGGCGGGGCGGGTGGGTACGACGCCTCGGTCGACGCGGCGGACGCCGCGGGCGGGCACGCAGACGGCGGTGACGCCTCCGACGGTTCGGACGCCTCCGACGCCGTCGACGACGCGGTGCTCGTGAAGGACGGCGCGGTGCCCGTCCCCGACGTCATCGACGAGCCCCCTCCGGGGTGCGCGCTCGACGAGGTCGCGCTGGCGAGCGGCCGGCTCGTCTCCACGGGCGCGACGCCTGCTGCCTTCGCAGCCGCGTACGACGCCGCGGTGACGACCCCGCCGTCGGCGGGCCCGCTGCTCGCCGTGTTCGACGGCCTGACGGCGCTGGGCGACCCCTCGCTGCACCTCGTGCGCGTCGGCCCGCGGGGCACGACCGAGGCCGGCGCCGGCGACGACTTCCTCGATACGCCCGCGACGATCGCGTTCGACCTGCCCGCGCCGAGGCACGTGATCATCCCCTACACGGAGGCCGGCTTCGCGCTCGCCGTTCCGGTCGGCGGCTCGGTGCGCATGCTCCCGGTCGTCGCCATCGAGCTCGACGGTACGTTCGACGACGAGTGCGGCGTGCTCACGGTCGGGCACCTGCGGATGCTCGTGCCCTCGTCCGCGTCGGCCATCGCCTTCGGCGCTCAGACGGTCGGCCAGTTGATGGGCACGACCACCGCGACGTACGCGGGCGGCACGCAGACGGCGTGGCCGCTCGAGCTCACGGGCGTCGCGACCGAGGTGATGTTCGCGCCGGGACCGCCCAAGGGCGTCGGAGGCCAGCCATGACGACGCAGGGCGGGGAACGCAAGGTGGGGCTTCGGGCGATTCTGGCGCTGGCGCTCGCGCTCGCGCTCGGGGCAGGCGCCTGCGCGTCGGACCCGGCCGCGCGCCCCGGCGCGGGCGACGGTACGGGCAGCGACGCGGCCTCGACGCCGGTGACGTGCACCGACGGCGACGGCGACGGGTTCGGCGTCGGGTGCCCGCGCGGCAACGACTGCGACGAC
>CAITLX010000674.1 GCA_903893335.1 uncultured delta proteobacterium
CGGCGCTCGTCGGCCAGCACGCTGAGCGTGCTCGACGTATCCGTCGCGACGACGTCGAACACGCGCTCGCGCGGGGTGTAGAACGCGCGCCACCGCCGCGCCGTCGCGCGCGCCGCGCCGCTGCCTGCCTCGAGCAGCGAGAGGTGCAGCGAGCGCGCGGCGCAGCCGCGGGCGGTGAGCCCCATGCCGAACACGAGCGCGAAGACGAGCAGCGAAGCGATGGGCAGGCGGCGCAGCGCCACGAGCGGTCGCCCGCTGCGCGCGGCGCTCGCGAAGTTGACCGGCCCGGCCATCACGGCGAACGCCAGCAGCAGCACCGCCGCGACGACGATGGCCCAGCGGGCGCCCTGGTTGGGGTCCAGCGTGCGCGTGGCGGCCTCGTCGTCCGACCGTGACGCCGACCCCTGCGGGAAGAGCGCGATGCGCGAGCGCGCCTCGGCGTGCGCCAGCAGATCGACGACGCGCGCCTGCGCCCAGGGCTCGTCGGCGAAGCGCGCGAGCGAGGGGTCGAACGCGAGCAGGTGCACCTCGCCCAGGCCGTACGACGCGCTCGCGCCCCAGCGCGACGCGCGGAGGTTGCCGCCCGCGTAGCCCGCGAGCGACGCCAAGAGCGCCGCCGGGGGCGCGGCGGGTGGGTGGACCTCGCGCGGCACGCCGGGCGTCGCGACCGCGGCGTCCTCGTCTCCCGGCTCCGGTGGGCCGGGGGGCGTGAAGCCGTCGAGCGGCGCGAGCACGTCGGCGGCGGCGCGTGGCTCGAGCGTCGCGGCGGCGCCGAGCAGCGCGACCAGCGTCGGGTGGCGCAGATCCTCGGGGCGCGCGACCGTCAGCGCGAGCGAGCCGCCCGAGAGCACCCAGCCGAGCAGGGCGTCGCGCTCGCGCTCGGCCAGCGCGACGAGCGCGTCGGTCGGCACGAGCGCGACCGTCGCGCTCGACCAGGCGGCGGCGCGCTCGGGCAGCAGCGGGTCGCCGCTCGCCGGGTCGTGGCGGGGCACGCCGACCAGCAGCTTGGTGGGGCGCGCGCCCGGCGAGCGCATCGGCACGACGACGTCGGCGAGCGCGGCGGCGAGGCGCGACGGCGCGTGCACGTCGACCAGCAGCGGCCCCGCGCTCACGCCGGGGGTCAGCTCCACCTGCTCGATCAGGCGTTCGCGCTCGTCGAGCACGCGCGTGCGCAGCACGCCGAGTTGGTGCGACGGGCCGTGCGTGGGGAGCCGCAGCACGACCGTCTCGCCGGCGGCCACGGCGAAGGGGGCGCGCGTGACGAGCGTGACCTCGCGGCCGTCGGCGGTGCTGGAGACGAGCTCGACGTGCCCGCGCCGCGCGTGCCCGTCGCTCGCGTCGAGGCGCACCGCGCACTCGTACCAGCCCTCGCCGAACGGCGCGGCCTGGCCGAGCGTGGGCGACGTCTCGACGCGCAGGGCGGCGTGGGCCGACGACGCGCCGAGCGCGAGGGCCACGGCCCCGACGCTCGCAGCGGCGCGCAGGGCGCCCGAGCCCACGCGCCGGATCAAGAGGGACCGCTCGCGCGCAGGGCCGCCTCGACCGCCGCGGGGCGCGGCGGCACCGCGTCGAGGAGCGTCGTGACGAGGGCGTCGGTCGAGGTCCCGTCGGCCTCCCCCTCGAAGCTGCGGATCAGCCGGTGGCGCAGCGCGGGCACGGCGACGCCGCGCACGTCGTCGAACGAGACGTGTCCGCGGCCCGCGAGCAG
>CAITLX010000675.1 GCA_903893335.1 uncultured delta proteobacterium
CTACGAGGCGCTCGGCGCCTCGGCCTACCCGGAGCTCACCGAGACGGGCACGTTCGAGACCGAGATGGAGCTGCGGCGCCGGGACGGCTCGCTGCTCTGGGCGAAGTACAACGGGAGACGGATCGACCCGACCGACCCCTCGCGAGGCACGCTCTGGGTCCTCTCCGACCACACCGGCGAGCACCGCGCGATCGCGGAGCTCGCGCGCCTGCGCAAGCACTACGAGACCTTGCTCACCATCTCGCAGGACGGCATCCATGTGCTCGACGAGCAGGGCAACCTCGTCGAGGCCAACGCCGCCTTTCTGCGCATGCTCGGGCAGCCCCCCGAGGCGGTCGGTCGGCTGAACGTGCGCGACTGGGACGCGCAGATCGCGCCGAACGATCTGGAGCCCGCCGTGCGCTCGCTCCTCGACGTGCCCGCGCTCTTCGAGACACGCCACCGCCGCAAGGACGGCACCGTGTTCGACGCCGAGGTGCACGCCGGCCCGGTCGAGCTCGACGGCCGTCGCTGCCTCCTGGCCGCCTCGCGCGACATCTCCCCGCGCAAGGCGCTCGAGCGCGAGCGCGCTGCGATGACCGAGTCGCTCGCCGAGCGCGTCGCGCAGGCGGTGGCCGAGCTTCGCGCCAAGGATCAGCTGCTCATCACGCAGGGCCGGCAAGCTGCGATGGGCGAGATGCTCGGCAACATCGCCCACCAGTGGCGCCAGCCGCTCAACACGCTCGGCCTCGTGCTGGCCAATCTCCAGGACGCGTCGCGCTGCGGCGAGCTCGACGCGCGCGGCGTGGACGAGGCGGTGGGCGACGCCAACCGTCTCATCCAGAGCATGTCGACCACCATCGACGACTTTCGCGGCTTCTTCCAGCCCACCAAGGAGAGGCGCGCCTTCTCGGCCCTCGCGCAGATCCGCAATGCCGTCGCGCTGATCGACGCGAGCGTCCGTCACGCTGGGATCGGCGTGGAGATCGAGGCAGCGTCGGACGTGACCCTCTTCGGCTTCGCCAACGAGTACGCGCAGATCATCCTCAACCTCCTCTCCAATGCCCGGCAGGCCATCGAGGGGCAGCAGGTCGCGCAGGGGCGCATCGTCGTGCGCGTCGAGCAGCGCGACGGCGCGGGCTGCGTCACGGTGCGCGACAACGGCGGCGGCATCCGACCGGACGTGCTCGACCGGATCTTCGAGCCCTACTTCTCGACCAAGGAGGGGGGCACGGGCATCGGCCTCTACATGTCGCGCCAGATCGCCGAGCAGAGCCTCGGCGGGCGGCTCGAGGCGCGCAACGTCGAGGGGGGAGCGGAGCTCACGCTGATCACGCCGCTGGCCGGCTAGCCGCCGGTCGCCCCGGCACCCCGCGGTGGAGCCACGTCGGCCTCGCCCTCGTACTCCTTTCGCCCCACACTCCCGGCATCGGGGCGGCCCTCGCCCCCATTCGTGCCAGGGTTGGCGCCATGCATCACGCCCCGACCTCCTCGCGCGCGACCCACCTCCCGACCGCCGGCGCACGCGCTCGGCGTGCCCTCGGCAGCGCGCTCGCCATCGCGGCTGCGGGCCTGCTCTCGCCCGGCCTCGCGCACGCGCACTTCGTGCTGCAAGAGCCCGCGTCGTCGATGTCGCAGGACTTCCTCGGCAGCCCGCAGAAGCTCGGCCCCTGCGGCGACGAGGCCGGCGGCACGCCGACCGGGACGGTCACGACCTTCCAGCAGGGCCAGACCATCACCGTCACCATCGACGAGACGATCTTCCACCCGGGCCATTACCGCATCTCGCTCGCGGTCAACGACCGCAGCGAGCTCCCCGAGGAGCCGATCGTCACGCCGGGCTCCAGCCCCTGCGGCAGCGCGCCCATCCAGGACCCGCCCGTCTTCCCGGTGCTGGCCGACGGGGTGTTCGCGCACACGGCGCCCTTCTCGGGCCCGCAGACGGTGCAGATCACGCTGCCGCCCGACGTGACCTGCACGCATTGCACGCTGCAAGTGCTCGAGTTCATGGCGCAGCACCCGCTCAACAATCCGGGCGGCTGCTACTACCACCACTGCGCCGACCTCGCGATCGAGGGCGCGACGGCCGCCGACGCGGGCGCCGAGACCTCGACGGAGCCCGACGCCTCGGACACCGCCGACGGCGCGGTCGACGATCCGGACGCCGCAGCTCCCACCTCGGCATCGGGCGCGGGCTCGAGCGGAGGCTGCGCCGTCTCGCGCCGCCCCGCGTCGCCTGGCGCGGCGTTCGGCGGGCTCCTCGCGCTCGCCGCGCTCGCCCTGCGCCGCCGCGCGCGGCGCTGATCGCCTCTCGCGCAGCCGAGGCCGGCCCGCGCCTTCCCCCCGCGCCGGGCCGAAGCGTGGTAGCGCTCGATCGCGCGGTCGTCGCCGCGCGCTCGCCGGGCGAAAGGGGGGGACGTGCCGCAGGACGACTCGGACACGAGCATCGGTGCGCTCGCCAGCGCGCTCGAGCGCGCCCACGCCCAGATCGCCGAGCTCACGCGCAGCGTCGGGACGTACCGCAGCCTCGTCGAGAACGTGCGCGATCTCGTCTGGCGCACCGACGCGAATGGCCGGGTGCTCTACGTCAACGCCCACGTCGAGGAGTTCCTCGGCTACACCCCGGCTGAGGCGCTCGGCGTCGCGGTCGACGTCTACTTCGCCGCCGACTGCGCGCTGCGCGTCCGGCAGGGGCTCCTCGCGAGCGTGTTCGCCACGCCACCCGCGCCCTGGTTCGACACCGAGATCGAGTACCGCCACAAGGACGGCAGGCAGGTGCTGGCCGAGGCGCGCATCTCGGCCGAACGCGACGGCGCCGGGCACGTCGTGGCGCTCCACGGCGTGTCGCGCGACGTGAGCGCGCACAGGCGCGTCGAGCAGGCGCTGCGGCACCGCGAGTTCTTCCTCGAGGAGTCGCAGCGCGCAGCCGCCATCGGCTCGTACAGGACCGATTTCGTCGCGGGGGTGTGGGAGTCGTCCGACGTCCTCGACCAGATCTTCGGCATCGACGCCGGCTACGCCCGCACGGTCGCTGGCTGGCTCGACATCGTCCACCCCGACGACCGCGCGGCCATGGGCGCGTACCTGCAGACCGAGGTCATCGAGAAGCGCAGGCCCTTCGACCACGAGTACCGCATCGTGCGCAAGACCGACCTCGCGTCGCGCTGGGTCCACGGCCGCGGCAAGGTCGCCTTCGATGACCGAGGCAAGGTCGTCGCCATGGTGGGAACGATCCAGGACGTCACCGAGCGCAGACTGGCGGGAGAGGAGAGGGCGCGGCTCGAGGCCCAGCTCCAGCAATCGCAGAAGATGGACTCGGTCGGCCGCCTCGCGGGGGGCGTCGCGCACGACTTCAACAACATGCTCGCCGTCATTCTCGGCCACACCGAGCTGGCCATCGAGCAGCTGGACACGGCGCATCCGCTGCGCGCCGACCTCGAGGAGATCCGCAGCGCCGCGCAGCGGTCGGCCGAGCTCACCCGCCAGCTGCTCGCCTTCGCCCGCAAGCAGACGATCGCGCCTGCCGTCATCGACCTCAATGAGGCCCTCGGCGGAATGGTGAAGATGCTCCACCGCCTCATCGGCGAGGACATCCGGCTGGTGTGGAGGCCCACCGCCGGGCTGTGGCCCGTCAAGGTGGACCGCTCGCAGCTCGATCAGGTGCTCGCCAACCTGTGCGTCAACGCGCGCGACGCCATCGCCGGCGTGGGCAACCTCACGATCGAGACGGCCAACACCACCATCGGCGAGGAGGCGGGGCTCGCGCCCGGGGCCTACGTCCGAATCTCGGTCACCGACGACGGGAGCGGGATGGACGACGAGACGATGTCGCACCTCTTCGAGCCCTTCTTCACGTCGAAGGCGGTCGGCAAGGGCACCGGCCTGGGTCTGGCGACCGTCTACGGCATCGTCCGGCAGAACGACGGCTTCATCGACGTCACCAGCACGCCGGGCCAGGGCACGACCTTCACCCTTCACCTCCCGCGCCACCTGGGCGCCGACGAACCGGCGCCGTCGCCCGACGGTCGGCCGCCGGCCAAGCGCGGCCGCGAGACCATCCTCGTGGTCGAGGACGAGGCGGCCATCCTGCGCTTGACCAAGCGGATGCTCGAGGGGCTCGGTTACACCGTGCTCGCCGCGAACACGCCGGGCGAGTCGCTGCGCCTGGCGCGCGAGCACGCCCACCCGATTGACCTGCTCGTGACCGACGTCGTCATGCCCGAGATGAACGGCCGCGACCTCGCGCGGGCCCTGACGTCGCTGCACCCGGGCCTCGGCAGCCTGTTCATGTCGGGCTACACCGCCAATGTCATCGAGCAGCACGGCGTGCTCGCCGCCGGCGTGCATTTCGTGCAGAAGCCGTTCTCCAAGCAGGAGCTCGCGGCCCGGGTTCGCGAGGCCCTCGACGCCCGCGCGTCCGTCTAGTGCCGGAAGGTGCCAGGCCGCCTCGACGGGCCTGCCGCGCGCGCTCTCCGCTACCTCGCAATCCATCCGCGCATTGACCCGCCCGAGGCGACCGCGCGCATCCCCTTCGGCGCAGGCGACGGCCAGGTCAGCACCGGCGTGCGCTGCGCCGCAGACGCGACGGCCGCGACCGCGCCCGCCAGGTAGGCGTCAGCTCAGCAGCCGCCAGGCCAGCAGCGCGACGAGCGCGACGACGGCCACCAGCGCGAGGGCGAGCCACGGCGGGCCCGCGACCGGCTGCGCCTGTGGAGCGGCCAGCGGCGCGCTCGCGGGCTCGGCAGGCGGAGGCGAGCCCGACGCGGTTTTCGCCGCTGCCGGAGGTGAGCCCGACGAGGGGTTCGCGATCGCCGGAGGTGAACCCGACGACGACGTCGCTGCTTCCGGAGGCGAGCCCGAGGGGGGCGGCGGGGTGCGCGGCGGCAGCTTCGCGCCGGCGTACTCTTGCAGGATCTCGATCGTCTGCCTCGACGGCTCGGCCTCTTCGGGCGCCGGGAGGCCGTCGCCGCCGACCAGCGCGACGACCGCCGTGAGGTTGTCGTGACCCCCGCGCTCGTTGGCCAGCGCGATCATGCGCTCACAGACGGTGGCCGGCGCGTCGTCGCCGAGCATCGCCGCAAGCTCGACGTCGGTGACGAGGTTCGAGAGCCCGTCGCTGCAAAGCAGGAGCCGGTCGCCCGCGTGCAGCCGGATGCGCCCGATGGAGACCTGCACGTCCTGCTCGCGCCCCATCGCCTGGAGAATGACGTTCTTCTGCGGAGAGTCCTTCGCCTGCTCGGGCGTGAGCACGCCGGCGTCGATGAGCACCTGCACGAAGCTCTGGTCCTTGGTGATCTGCCGCAGCCGCCCCGAGCGCAGCAGGTAGCCGCGCGAGTCGCCGACCTCGGCGACGTAGGCGTCGGTGCCGTACACGAGCACGGCGGTGAGCGTCGCTCCCATGCCTCGCCGCTCGGTGGCGCGCGCCGCGGCGTGCACGTCGGCGTTGGCCCGGCGCACCGCGCCGTCGATGAGTCGCTGCAACGAGGAGTGGTCGGCCGCCGGATCGGAGAGCGACTTGCGCAGCGACTCGACCACGAGCGCGCTCGCCACGTCGCCCGCGGCGTGGCCCCCCATGCCGTCGGAGACGACCGCGAGCACGCCGCGGTCGCGCACGTCGACGTCGACCGCCGAGGGGGCGAGGCTCGCGCCTGTGTCGAGATCGCTGACGAGGAAGGCGTCCTCGTTGTTGGTCCGCACGCGCCCCACGTCGGAGCGCGCATACACGGTCAGCCGAACGTTGCCCACGCTGTCTCTCCCGGTTCGGTGCAGCTTGCGCGCAAGCTTCTCCCGGCGAGCCGCGCGGGTCCAGCGCGTTCGGGCTCCCCTCGGGCGCCCTCGCTCAGCAGCAACCGTCGGAGCCGCAGCTGGCCCCCTCGGCGTGCTCGGCGGGCGCCGGGGGCGCGGCGGCCCACGCCTGCGCGAGCGCGCCGAGCAGCACCTCGGGCGTCTGGGCACCCGAGACGCCCAGCTGGCGCGCGAAGACGAAGAAGGGCACCCCGCGGATGCCGTGCGCCGCAGCCTCGGCCTCGTCGGCGCGCACCTCGCGCGCCCCCTCGTCGGAGGCGAGCACGCGCTCGACGTCGGCCGACGCGAGGCCCGCCTCGCCGGCGAGGCGCGCGAGCGCGGACCGCTCGCCGATCGCCTCCCCCTCGGAGAAGTAGGCGCGAAACAGGCGCTCCTTCAGCGTGGCCTGCACGCCGCACGCGTGCGCGAGGTGCAGGAGCCGATGCGCGTCGAACGTGTTGCCCGGCCGGATGCGGTCGAAGCGCATGTCGAGCCCGTCGGCGGCGGCCGTGCTCGTCATCTGCTCGAGCATGCCCTGCGCCTTCGCGTCCGACATGCCGTATTTGCGCGCCAGCCGCGCGGCGTACGAGACGCTCGGGTCCTGCACCGCAGGCGCCGACGGGTCGAGCTCGAAGGCGCGGAAGCGCAAGACCACCTGTTCGCGGTGCTCGAAGCGAGCGAGCGCGCCCTCGAGCCGGCGCTTGCCCACCCAGCACCAGGGGCAGGCGATGTCGGACCAGACGTCGAGGGTCAGTTGGCGCATCGCGCGAGCCTAGCGCGCCGGTCGGCCTCGCCCAAGGTCGCGCCCGCGGCGGACCCCGTCACCAGGGCAGGCGCTCGCCGTTCGCGTGCACGAACTGCCCCGACGACGCGAGCGTGAGCGCGTCGATGCGCTCGACGATCTCGGCGGCGGCCTCGAGCGGGTCCACGTTCCCGTTGCCCCCCGTCATCTCCGTGCGCACGAAGCCGGGGTGCACGAGCGCGACCGCGACGCCGCGACCTCGCAGATCGATGGCGAGCGACGCGCCGGCCATGTTGAGCGCCGCCTTCGACATCCGGTACGCGTAGTAGCCGCCGGACGAGTTGTCGGCGATCGACCCCATGCGGCTCGTCAGGAACGCGAGCTTCGAGCCCTTGCCCAGGTGCGCGACGAGCGCCCTCGCGACGCGCAGCGGGCCGATCGCGTTGACCTCCAGCTGCTCGCGCACCCGGTCGAGGTCGAGGTGCTCGAGGTCGTCGCCGCGCAGGATGCCCGACACGACGACGGCGACGTCGAGGACGCGATCGCCCAGCGCCGCGCGCAGCGCGGCGACGCCTGCATCGGTGGTGACCTCGACGCCGCGCACGACCTCGACCGCGAGCGAATCGAGCTCGCCGCTCGACGCGCGGCACGTCGCGATCACCTCGTCGCCGCGCGCGGCGTAGCGCCTCGCGAGCTCGAGCCCGATCCCACGATTCGCACCCACCACGAGCGTCTTCGACATGGCGGCGACGCTAGCGCCTCGAGGTGTGCGCGGCCACCGCGCCGGACCGCTCTGGCGGGGCACCCCGCCCTTCGGCGGGCCGCCGCGCCCCACCCGCGTGTACCTGGCAGCCGAGCGCGCTTCTTGGGTTACGCTTCGCGCGGCCGGGTCCCCTTCTGCCCCTGCGCCCGCAACCGCTCGCCCGAGGCTTCATCAGCAGCATGGCCACCAACTCCGACCTCCTCGCGAAGGTTCCCTTCTTCGCGCTGCTCGACGACCAGGAGCGCGCCGCGCTGGCCGAGCGCCTGGACGTGATGAGCGCGCCGAGCGGCACGCACCTCTTCGCCTACGGCGACCCCGGCGGCGCGCTCTACCTCGTGTGCAGCGGCGAGGTCGAGCTCTTCTTCAAGAACGACACCGGCGAGCGACTCTCGCTCGAGACGGTCGGCCCCGGCGGGTTCTTCGGCGAGATCTCGCTGCTCGACGGCGGCTCGCGCACGACCTCGGCGGTCGTCACGTCGGACCTCGAGGCGCTCGTCATCGACCGCGGCGACCTCGACGAGTTCCTCCGCGTGCGCCCCGCAGCCGCGATGGATCTGCTCGAGGCGACCGGTCGGCGCCTGCGCGAGACCTCGAGGCTGCTGCGCCACACCGCGACGCGCAACCCCAACGCCGAGACGGCGGACACGCGCAGCCGCGTGATGCGCATCGCCGACTGGATCACCGATTTCAGCGGGAGCCTCCAGTTCCTCTTCATCCACGTCGGCATCTTCTTCGTCTGGATCGTGCTGAACGCCGGCCCCCTCGCGACGACCGGCGCGGGGGGCTTCGACCCCTTCCCGTTCGGTCTGCTCACGATGGTCGTCTCGCTCGAGGCCATCATCCTCTCGGTGTTCGTGCTGCTCAGCCAGAACCGCCAGGCGGCGCGCGACCGCGTGCGCAACGACATCGAGTACGACATCAACCTCAAGGCCGAGCTCGAGATCGGGCACCTGCACGAGAAGCTCGACCACCTGCAGGCCTCGGTGCTCGCGCGCCTCGACAAGCTCGAGGGGCAGCGCACGTTCGACCTGAAGTGACGCGAGGCGCCGGGCCGCCTCCTACGCGATTCACTGCGTCTGGAGGTACGTGTCGCCGACGTCGTCCTGCACGACGACCGCCGTGCCCGACGTGGCGGTCGCGACGAGGTCGCTCGCCAGCGTGCGGCTGCGGAACGACCAGCCCGCCGGCAGCGCGAGGGAGGCTCCGAGCGACGGCAGCGTCGCCTCGCTCTGCGTCGCGACCTGCTGCACGCTGTACGACTGCATCGTGTAGACGTGCGCGTCGGGCCCGACGAGCTCGAACACCGGCTTGCCCGCCCACCAGGTGAACGCCGATTCGCGCTGGATGGTGTGCAGCGCATACGCGCGCTGCGACGCCGTCGCCTCGGCGAGCGAGAGGTCGATGGCGCCGGCCTGGCGCATCGCGATGCCGCCGAAGTCGCGCGGCGTCGGGTCGAGGAGCGAAGAGCCCGCCAGCGAGTCGAGCGTCCAGTAGCGCGGGCCGTTGAGCACGACGAGCGTCGCGCCCGTGGAGGCGCGGAGCGACGCGACGTCGAGCTTCGACCAGAGGTCGTCGGGGCACTCGTTGAGCCCCTCGGTGCTGTAGACCTCGACGTGCACGCTCGCGCCCGCGGCCACGCCGAGCAACACCTCGCAGTAGCGCGCGCCTCGCTTGTCGGCAGCAGCGTCGGTCGTCGCGCCGTCGGCTGCGCCCGCGTCGCTCGAGGCTTCGGGCGCCGCGTCGGACGTCGCCGAGCAACCCGCGCCGCCCGCGAGCAGGGTGAGCGCAATCAGGGAGCGAAGCTGGGACATCGAGGGCCTTCGGGTGGGAGGTGCGCGCCGACGATACCGCCCGCGCGCCTCGACCCGCCACACCGCGCTGCGGTCGGCCTATTCAGCTTGCTTTCCAGGGGTTGCGCATTGCCTTCGTCCGCGCGCATGCTAGACGCTGCGGCCCTCGGCGGCATACGCGCCCGGCCCCGCTTCCCCCGTGCCCGACCGTCCACGCCACCTCAGGCTCCTGGGCCTGCCCAAGCTCGACGAAGCCGCGTCCGCGCGCTTCGCCAGCGACTCGGCGCTCGCCAGCCTGAAGCGGCTTCACCGGCTGGCGCCGGTGCTCGTGGCGCTGCACCTGGCGCACGTCGCGGTGTTCGAGCTCTACACGCCGACGGCGGCGACGGCCCTCTGGGCCCACGAGCTCACGATGCTGCACGGCGCCATGGCCGCCGTCGCCGTCGCGCTGGGCTTCGCCTCGTCACGCTGGCAGAGCGGCAGCGTCGCCGCGATGCGCCGCGTGCTGTTCGCCGCATCGGCATCGTACCTCCTCTTCGGCGGAGCCGTGGCGGCGGTCGATCAGCGCATCGGGGCGACGACCGTCGCGTTCCTCGTCGCCTCGCTCGCTGTGGGGATGGTGCTTCAGCTGCCTGCCCTGACCTCGGCGCTCGCCTTCGCGCTGGGGCTCGCCGCTGCCGTCGTCGGGGTCGGCAGCGTCCCGCTCGACCGCGCGGTGTGGACGTCGTTCTGCGTGAACTCCATGACGGTGGCGCTCGTCGGCTGGGCGCTCGGCCGCGTGCAGTTCGCGGCGGCGATGCACCAGTTCGTGCTGGCCGAGACGATCGCCGACCAGCAGCGCCAGCTTCACGAGGCGCTCGCCTACCAGCAGGCGCACGCGGAGAGGTTGGCCAACGAGGTGACCGCCCGCCGCGCGACCGAGGACCAGCTTCAAGACCTGCTGACGCGCGACCACCTGACCGACGCGGCGAGCCGGCGGCACCTGTTCGACTGCGCGCAGGGCGTGTCCGGCGGCCTCGTCATGATCGACCTCGATCACTTCAAGGCGATCAACGACGAGCACGGACACGACGTCGGAGACGCCGTGCTGCGCGAGACGGTCACGCGGCTGCAAGGGGCGCTGCGCCCGGGCGACCTCGTCGCGCGCGTCGGCGGCGAGGAGTTCGCCGTGCTGCTGCCCGGCGCGAGCGCCGAGCACGCGCAGATGGTCGCCGAGCGGCTTCGCCTGTCGATCGCCACGCGCCCCATGAGCACCGCCGCCGCCGAGGTGACGGTGACGATGAGCGCGGGCTGGAGCCTGCTCGCGCCGGGCGAGCCCCTCGACGACGCGCTGCAGCGAGCCGACGCGGGGCTCTACGCGGCCAAGCGCGCCGGCCGCAACCAGGTCTGCCGGGCGCCCGCCTGAGGGCTGCGCGCGCACGCGCGCGCCCTGACGCTCGAGCAGCAGCACACGCGCTCCGGTCGACGGCGGGACGGGCCCCGTCGCCGACGCGGAGCGCGCGAGGTCACTGCTTGGTCGCGGTGTAGATCACGGTCGCGTCGGCGGTCACGTCCTTCACGCTCAGCGTGCTGCCCGTGACGCAGTACTGCAAGGTGCTGCCGCCGGTGCCGGCGTCGCCGTCGGCCTTCGTCGTCGAGAACGACGTGCCGCTCGTCGTGTAGGTGCCCGACTCCGTCTTGTCGCTCGGCCCCTGCGTCTTGACGTTCACGCAGGCGGTGCCGTCGTCGGTCGAGCCCTGCAGGAGCTGCGCGCACGTGGCGCCGCCCGGCAGGCAGCTCTTCGGGACGGTCATGGTGACGGTCGAGGTCTGCGAGGCGGCGACCGTGTAGTTGGTGCCGCCCGAGAACGTGATCGTCCCCGTGAAGTCGATCGACAGCGCGGTGGTCGCCGACGGGCACGCGCCGCCGGTCGGGTCGGTGGTGGTGGCGAGATCGGCGCAGCCTGCGCTGAACTTCCAGGTGCCGGTCAGATCGCCGCCGCACGGGGTGAACTCGAGGGCCGCGCAGCCGCCGCCGACCTGCGCGCCGCCCGACCACACGACGGTGAAGGGGGTGAAGTGCGTGGTGGACGCCGTGACCTGCGCGCCGGCGACGGTGGCCGCGCCGAGCGACTCCCACGCGCCGTTCTTCAGGAACGCGATCTCGGGCTTCGCGCCCGAGGGGCCACCCGCCGAGCTGAAGTCGAGGGTGAGCGCGACCGGGGCGTTGAACGTCGTGCCGTCGGGCCCGAAGTCGAACACGCTCGCGGCGGCGATCTTGTCGGAGCCCGGGGCGCCCGACTTGTCGGTGATGGTGATGGTCACCGTCGTGTCGGCCTTGAGGGCGCCGGGCGGGATGGCGAGCTTCACGCCGGGGCCGTCGACGGTGCCTCCCTGCGCGGCGGTGATCGCCTTGGAGATGACCTGCTTCGCCGCGGGCTGGGCCGCGCTGTCGCTGCTGCTGCAGCCGCTGAGGGCGGGGACGGAGCCAACCAACAGAACCGAGAGCAACATGGAAGAAAGGCGCATGAACAGAACCTCCTGCATGGTCCGCCTTGTACACCCACACTCGCACAATGGCCACCCTCCCAGCCCAGGCCCGCTCGCTCCTCTCCTCTCCTCCAAAAAAGCGAAGGCCCGACCCTCCGACTCTCTTCCTAGAGCGAAGGCCCGACCCTCCGAGC
>CAITLX010000676.1 GCA_903893335.1 uncultured delta proteobacterium
CGGGCAGGCGCTCGCGCTGCACGCGCCGCTGCAGCAGTTGCCGCTGTAGCAGTCGCCGTCCGACGAGCAGCCCTGGCCGTTCTGCAGGTAGCAGTAGCCGCCCGAGCAGTAGCCGTTGCAGCACTGCGCGTTCGCCGTGCAGCCGGTGTAGCCGGGGCCCGAGCAGGTGGGCGGGGGATCGCAGTAGCTGCTCTGGCAGGTGAGGCCCGAGCGGCACTCGCTGGTGCTCGCGCAGCCGTAGCTGCCCGAGCCGAGGCAGGGCGCGCCGCAGACGCCGCTGTTGCAGGTGAGCCCCGAGCAGCAGTCGGCGTTGCCTCCGCAGGCCGCGCCGGTGTTCTTGCAGGCGCCGCAGAGGCCGGAGGTCTTGCAGACGAGCGCGTTGCAGCACTCGCCGCTCGAGAAGCAGGAGCCGCCGCTCGCCGTGCAGGGCTGCAGGCACTGGCCCCCCTGGCAGGTGAGCCCCGAGCAGCACTCGGACGTCGTCGAGCAGCCGCCGTACTGCGCGGTGCAGGCGGCGCACGAGCCCTGGCGGCAGATGTTCGAGCAGCAGTCGGTGGCGAGCGAGCAGGAGAGCCCCGCGCCCTTGCAGTTGCCGCAGGTGCCGTCGTTGCAGGTCAGTCCGACGCAGCAGTCGCCGTCGTAGGTGCAGCCGTTGCCCGTCGCCTTGCACGCGGTGCAGACCTGCTGCGCGCAGGTGCCGCTGCAGCACTCGGAGTAGGCCTGGCACGCCGCGCCGCCGGCCTTGCACGACGAGCCGCCGGTGCCGCCGCTCCCGCCCGCGCCGCCGATGCCTGCCGAGCCGCCGCTCCCGCCCGTGCCGCCGTTGCCCCCGGTGCCTCCGGCTCCGGTGTCGCAGAGGCCGCCGGTCGCGTAGGTCTCGAGCGTCAAGCTGCACGCGGCGTCGTCGGCGTGGCCGACGACGACCTGACAGCCGTTGCGCCCGAGCTCGGGGAAGGTCGAGGCCGCGCAGCACGCCGAGAGGTCGGCGCAGGGGCCGCCGGCGCCTGCGTCGGAGCCCTTCGAGGAGCCCGAGTCGCAAGCGGCGAGCGCCGTGAGCGCGACGAGGAGCGTGACCCAGCGAGCCGAGAGCAGAACACGAAGCATGAAAGAGCCTCCCTCGAGAGCTCCGACGATACCACCGCTGCGTCCCCGGAGAGGCGCAGATTGTGCGCGAGGAGGCTCGCGTGTCAGGGGATGGCGAGGCCGGCAGGGACCCCGCCGGGTACGATGCGGGCGGCGCCGCGGAGCAGGTCGCGCGCGATCTGCACCTCGACGAGATCGACCTGGGGGCTGCGCACGACGTCGCGCAGGGCGGCGTCGGCCAGCGTCGCGTCGCCTGCGACGCGCTGCGCGGCGGCGACGTAGAACGCGGCCTCGGCGCGCTGGGTCGGGGTGCGGGCCGAGGCGAGCAGGTCGGCGTCCTTGGTGCGGCCGAGCCCCCACGCCGCGAGCTTGCCGGAGAAGCTGCCGTCGTCGCGGATCGAGGCGAGCGCGCGCCCCGCGACCCCGTCGGTGGAGGGCTTGCGGTCGCGCTCGGCGAGCGTCAGCCAGAGCGCCGCGTACACGAGGTCGTCGTCGCCGACCTCGGCGTCGCTCGCGCGGGCCACGGCGCGGCGCGCGGCGGCGGCGTCGCCGCGCACGTACGCGCGCGCGGCTGCGTCGAGCGTGGCGTGGGCGACG
>CAITLX010000677.1 GCA_903893335.1 uncultured delta proteobacterium
CTCTACCCGGCCAATTGTCGCCTGCTCGACGCGAAGGAGGCCTTCCTCAATGGCGTGTCGGCGAGCGGCGCGAGCGTGCTCGTCGTCGGGTTCGAGTCGGCCGACCACCCGGTGGACGCCTGGATCGATCGCGCGCTCGCGATCGCCGCCTCGTTCGGAGGCCGGTGCCCGAAGGGCAAGGTCGTGCGCGAGGCCGGTGAGAAGGCGCGCGGCGCCGACGAGGCCGACGATTGGCGCGCGTCGTTCCTCGCCGGGCCGTGGCTGCAAGACGCGCTCATCGAGCTCGGCGTGCTCGCCGACACGTTCGAGACGGCCTGCACGTGGAAGGCCTTCCCCGAGCTGTACGGCTCGGGCGTCGCCGCGGTCGAGTCGGCCCTCGAGCGGGCGTGCGGCGGAGGGCTCGTCACCTGTCGCTTCACCCACGTCTACCCCGACGGCCCTGCGCCCTACTTTACATTCCTCGGCAAGGCGCGCCGCGGGGGCGAGGCCGAGCAATGGGCGGAGGTCAAGCAGGCAGCGAGCGACGCCTTGCAGCGCGCCGGCGGCACGATCACCCACCACCACGCCGTCGGGCGCATGCACCGCGAGGCCTACGACCGCGAGCGCTCGCCGCTGTTCGGCGAGGCGCTGCGCGCGGTCAAGCGAACGCTCGACCCCGAGGGGGTGCTCAACCCCGGCGTGCTCGTCGAGGTCGAGGGCGGAGGCGGGTAGCCTGCGACGGCGCGCGGCCGTCAGCTCGGCGCGAGCGGGGTCAGCGCCGTGAGCTCCGCGCCGCCGTCGACGTTGCGCGCCTCGAGCCGCCCCCCGAAGCTGCGCTCGACGATCTGCCGCGACATGTAGAGGCTGATGCCCGTCCCCCCCTCCTTGGTCGAGAAGTAGGGCTCGAAGATGCGCTCGAGCAGCTCGTCGGGGATGCCGACGCCGTTGTCGCGCACCGTCAGGCACGCGAGGCCGTCGCGCACGCAGAGCCGCACGGTCACCACGCGCTCGGCGACGTTCGCCTCGACGATGGCCTGCCTGGCGTTGGAGAGCAGGTTGAGCAGCACCTGCGCGTACTCGTTCGCGGAGCCGAACAGCGTCGGGTCCGCGTCGGCTTCGACCTGGAGCGTGACGGCTGCTTCGCGGAAGCTCGCGCCGATCAGCTCGACGGTCGCGCGGACCTGCGCCAGCGCCGAGAAGCTGGCGCGCGGCTTGTCGGGGCGCAGGAAATCGCGAAACACGTTGATGGTGGACGACATCTTCTGGACGAGGCGATGGCCGTCCTCGACCGCCTTCTCGAGCGTCGGGGCGTCGAGCTCGCCGAAGCGCGAGGCGTCGCGGAGGTTGGTCAAGACGAGCCCGAGCGCGTTGAGTGGCTGGCGCCACTGGTGCGCGATGTTGCCGATCATGTCCCCCATCGCCGCGTGGCGGGCCTGGGTGATGAGGAGCTGATCGCGGGTCCGGACGTCGGCGACGGCGTCGCGAACGCGCACCTCGAGCGAGGCGTTGAGCGCCTCGAGCTGCTCGTGCTTGAGGGCGAGCGTCTGCTCGACCTCTTTCATGGCCGTGATGTCGATGCACGAGCCGATGTAGCCGGCGAACGCGCCGTCGGGCGCCGCGCGCGGCACGCCGATGTCGAGCAGCCAGCCCCACGAGCCGTCGGCGCGGCGCAGGCGGTACTCCATCGAGAACGTGCGGCGCGCGTGGAAGGCCGTGATGTACGTCTCGAGGCAGCGCGGCGCGTCGTCGGGGTGCACGCCCTGGGCCCACCCCTCGCCGACCTCCTGCTCGAGGGTGCGACCCGTGAAATCGAGCCAGCGCGCGTTGAAGTAGTCGCAGCGGGTGTCGGTCCCCGCCGTCCAGATGAGCACCGGCGCGGCGTCGGCCATGAGCCGGAAGCGCTGCTCGCTCTCGCGCAATTCGCGGGTCATCGCGTGCGCGAGCGTGAGCGCCCGCGCGCGCCCGCGCAGAAGCTGGCGCGTGAGCAGCGCGGCGAGCAGCGTGGCCGCGAGCCCGGCGAGCGGGAGGTTCGTCGACTGCGCGACCGACAGCTGGCGCTCGAACTGCGGGCGCGAGGTGACGCGGAGCGTCCAGCTCCGGTTGAGCATCCGCAGCGTGCGGAGCGCCTCGAAGCGCGCGGTGGGTGCTGGGCCCGACGGGTCGCGGGTGGAGTGCAGCAGGTTCTCGCTGCTGGCCTCGGTGCCGTCGAAGAGGTCGGCCTGGAGATCGCCGTATTGCGGGCCGCGAATGCCCGCCATCAGGTCGTGGCTCCGGAAGGGGGCGTAGACCCAGCCGAGCAGGTTGGCCCTGCGTGCCTCGACCGACGCTCGCGGCGAGCCATTGCGGTAGACGGGGAGGTACATGAGAAACCCCGGCTGGACGTCCGTCTCGGTCTCCTGCACGAGGCGCACCTTGCCGGTGATCGTGGCTGCGTCGGCGTCGCGCGCCTGCTCGAGCGCGGCGCGCCGCACCGGCTCGGTGCTCATGTCGTAGCCGAACGCGCGGAGGTTCCGGTCGCGGAAGGGCTCGAGGTAGACGATCGACGTGTAGAGGCTGCGCTCGCCGCCGGGTCGAAGCTCGTAGAGCGGCTCGGGCACCTCGCGGCGCACCTGCGCGACGTGCGCCTCGCGCTCGTCGGGGCGGAGCACCACCGCGAAGCCGATGCCCTGCACCCCCGGGTAGGTGTGGGCGAGGTCGAGGCTCGTGACGTAGGTGGCGAACTCGCGGCGCTCGACCCGGTCGCTCGCCTCGAAGAGGCCCCGCGTCCCCCGCAGCGCCTGCTCGTAGAGCGCCATGCGCTGCTCGACGCGGGCGACCAGATCGCTCGCGCGTAGCTCGAAGCGCGTCTCGAGCAGCCGGGTCTGGGCCTGCTGGTTGGCGCTGTATTGCACGACGGTCAGCGCGAGCCCCACGGCCAGCACCGCCGCGGGCGCCACCCAGTTCGTCCAGACGTTGCGCGGCGGAGGCTGGCTGCCCACGCTCGAGCCGGGACCGGACCCGCGCGCGTCGAGCGGGCCCGTCACGGGGGTGCCCTCACGCCGTCGCCTCGGGGGGCAGCGCGGGCAACAGCACCGTGAAGAGCGCCCCGCCGCCGGGGGGCGACTCCGCCGTGACCAGGCCGCCGTGCTTGCGGACGATGGCGAGGCAGAGCGCGAGCCCGAGCCCCATGCCGCGGACGCCTCCGCGGGGCTTGGTGCTGAAATAGGCGTCGAAGGCCCTCGCGTGCACCTCGGGCGTGAGCCCCGGGCCCGTGTCGCGGAACGTGAGCGCGAGGTACGCGCCTGCGGGCAGGGGAGCCACCTCGCCGTCGGCGAGCTGGCGGACGGCTCCGCCGACCGACAGGACGCCCTCGCCCGCCATCGCCTCGAGGGCGTTGCGGGTCAGCTGCCCGAAGGCGCGCCCGAGAAGCTCGGCGTCGTGCGCGACCGCGGGGAGATCGTGGGGCAGGTCGAGCTTGAGCCGCGTGCGCCAGTTGGCCAGCTCGCCCGCGAGCACCGCGCGCAGCGTGGGCTCGACCCGCCGCGCGCGAAGCTGGGCGAACGCACCGTCGGCGAGCGTGGGCAGCTGGTGGCCGAGCTCGCTCGCATGCTGCGTCGAGACCAGCGCCTCGTCGATGAGCTCGCGCAGGTCGGTGCCGGGCTTGGCCAGCGAGGCGGCCAGGCTGACGTTGCCGAGCACGACCTGCAGCAGGTTGTTGAAGTCGTGGGCCATGCCGCCGGCGAGCAGGCCGAGCGCCTCGCGCTCGTGCGCGCGGAGCGCCTCGAGCTTGCCCTCGCGCTCTCGTGCCAGCGCGGCCTCGGCCCGCAGCCGGCGCGCGCAGGCGCGCAGCGCGGCGTCGAGCTTGTCGGCGTCGATGGGCTTGGTCACGTAGCGATCGACGTCTGCGTCGATCGACCGGCGCAGGTAGCCGATCTCCTCGAAGGCGGTGGCGATGACGATCGGCACGTTCGCGTCGAGGCGCCGGATCTCCTCGGCCATGGCGAGGCCGTCGAGCTTCGGCATCTGCAAATCGGTGACGACCATCGCGGGGCGCTCGGCGCGGAACCGCTCGAGCCCCTCGGCGCCGTCCGTGGCGATGACGAGTCGTCCGACGCGGCGGCGCAGGAAATGGCTGAGAAGCTCGCGCGTGGTCGCGTCGTCCTCGACGTAGAGCACCGTGAGCGTCGCGAGCCAGGCGCCGTCGGCGTCGCTGTGGTCGTGGGTGGTCATGGGGAGGTGGCGTCTCGTGGCACCGGGATCCCCCATCGACCCGTGCCGCGAACGCTCAGGATAGCACCGGCCCGCACGCAGCGTAGGCGCGCGGCGCGCAGGGGGCGCGCGCCCGTCAGAGCCCGAGGCGCAGGGCGCCCGCGAGCAGGGCGAGCAGCGCCGCGCCGATGGCGAGGATGACCCAGGGGCCCGAGCAAAAGTAGGGGAAGACCATGAGCAGCACGCCCGCGGCCATCTGCGGGACGCGCCCCTGACGCTTGCCGTAGGAGAACGCGACGAAGCCCGCGCCGCTGACGAGCAGCGAAGCGAGGACGGAGCCCGCGTCGAGGTCCACGGGCGAGAGGCTAGCAGGCGCGCGCGGGGCGAGGCGGTCGGTGCGCCGTCGGGCGCGAGCGGACGGCTAGAGCGCGAGCGCCTCGATGGCCCCGTGGTCGTCCACGTCGGCGAGCGGCGGCGCGCCTCCGGGCGGCGGGTCGAACGGCGCGCGGCCGATCTGCCGGGTGCCGAGGCTCGGGAAGAGCGGCGCGAGCAGGTACTGGCGCACGACGTAGCCCCAGAAGCTGCGCAGGTTGAGCGAGGGGGAGATGTCGCGCTCGAGCTTGGCGTGCAGCGCCGGCAGCGTGCTCCAGTGCGCGCCCGCGCTCTCGTGGTGCGCGGTGTGCAGCCCGTTGTTGAACAGGAGGAAGTTGGTCAGCTTGCTGGTGAAGTTGCGCGAGTGATCGTGCGCCGACCAGGGGTCGCAGTGGACGTGCTGGAAGTAGTTGAACAGCATGATCGTCCAGAGCGAGAAGAACGCGGGCAGGCCCATCGAGAAGAGCCACACGACCGTGCCGCGCCGCGCGCCGTGCAGCGCCCACGCGACGCCGAGCATGCCGAACTGGCTGCCGGCCCAGACGACGTACTGCGTGACGATCTGGCGAAACAGCCTGGGGTTCGAGGCGCGCGCCTTGCGGAGGTACGCCTTGATCGGGTCGCTCTGCCAGTACGACGAGACGAAGAAGTAGGTGGTCGCGACCAGCGCGTCGTTGCGGTTGGTGTAGCGCCACGTGATGGTCGCGTCCCCCTCGCGGTTGACGAGCTTGTGGTGGTTCAGGTTGTGCGTCGGGATCCACGCGAACGTCGGGTAGCCGTAGAAGACCGAGAGCGTGTTGGCGAAGACGCCGTTGACCCGCTTGTTGGCGAACGTGGGGCAGTGGTTGTGGTTGTGCGCGATGACCCCCGCCGCGAGCGCGAGGTAGAAGCTGACCGGCGAGAGCCACGGCAGCAGATCGGGGCGCGCGTACGCGGCGGCGACGACGAGCGGCATCGTGAGCACCCACGCGATCGTGCGGTAGTCGGCGGAGAAGCGGGGACGCAGGGACATTCGGCGAGCGACCGTAGGGGCGCGCCGCCGAGGCGCCCACGCGATTCGCGGGCGGGTGGGCCTTACGTCCGTGTGCCGACGGCGCACACGAGGCTCGCGAGCGCGAGGCGCCCTGCTCGGGCTCGCGCGGGCGCATAATGGCCGCGATGATCCGCCTGCTCGACCTGCCGCACGCCGAGGCCCGCCGTCTGCTCGCGACGGGCGTGCCCGTCTACCTCACCGTCAACCCGGTCGAGTACCACGGGCCGCACCTCTCGCTGCACAACGACCGCCTCATCAGCGAGGGGGTCGTGCGCGCGCTGCACGAGCGGCTGCTGGCGCGCCACCCGGAGTGGCCCTTCGTCACCGCGGGGGACCTCGACGTCGGCGTCGAGCCCTGCCCCGGGCGCGGGACGCACGCCGTGCGCTTCCCCGTCGTGCGCGAGCTCGTCGTCGGGGCGTGCCAGGCGCTCGTCGACCTCGGAGCGCGGCGCGTGGTCATCATGACCTTCCACGGCTCGCCGCTGCACAACCTCGCCATCGAGGCAGGCGTGACGCTGCTGCGCGCGGCAGGCGTGCGCGCCTTCGCGCCGTTTCCGCTGGTGCACCGCGAGATGCTCACGATCGACCCCGAGCGCTACCGCGACACCGTGGCGCACATCGCGGATCCGGTCGCGCGCGAGGCGCTGCTCGCCTCGCTCCCGCTCGATCTCCACGCCGGCTTCGCCGAGACGTCGCTCGCGCTGCACTTCGCGCCGCAGTCGGTCGCGCCCGAGCACCGCTCGCTGCCGCCCTGCCCGAGCTGGCCGACCGACCGCCGCGCCGACCGCGCCTCGCGAGCCGCCGCGGCCATCGGCGCCGACGAGCTCGCGAGCGAGCTGCGCTTCGTCGCCTCGGCGCTCGGCTGGATGACCGTGCGCCCCTTCCCTGGCTACACCGGCAACCCAGCGCTCGCGACCGCGGAGGCCGGCGCGTGCTTCGCGCGCGTGATGCTCGACCGCTGCACGGAGGCCGCCGAGGAGGTGTTCGCCGGACGCGCCGAGTCGCCCGCGCCCATCATGCGCTGGCTCGGGCCCCTCTCGCTCGGCGGGCGCGTCGGCGCGCCGCCGCCGATGGCCCTCGACAGCTGAGCGCGGGGCAGAGCGAAGAGAGCGCGCGAGAGCGCGCGTCAGAGCGAGGAGAGCGCGAGAGAGCGCGTCAGAGCGAGAAGATCGCGCGGATCTTCGCGAGCAGCGACGACGAGCCGTCGTCGCGCGAGGTGTCGCGGGCGGCGCGCTCGCGCGCGGCCTCGTGTCCGGCGCGCTCGGCCATCACCCCGGCGATGCGCCCGGCGAGCTCGGGGTCGCCGCGCAGCGCGTCGAGCATGTGCGCCTTGTCGATGACGACGGCGACGGTGTCGCCGCCGGCCGTCGCGGTCGCGGAGCGCGCCTCGCCCGTCATGAGCGAGCGCTCGCCGATGAAGTTGCCCGCGTGCACCGACGCGACGTGCTCGGCGCGGCCCCCGGCCTCGCTCGTGATGTCGAGCTGACCGGAGAGCACGACGAAGAGCGTGTCGCCCGCCTCGCCCTGGCGAAAGAGCACCTCGCCGCGCCCGAAGCGCTGCACGGAGACCGACCGCGCGAGCCGCTCGATCGTGTCGGCGGCGACCGCGGCGAAGAGCGGCACGCCCGCGAGCGCGGCGTGCGTCTGCTCGAAGCTCGAGAGGCTCGCCTGGTCGGCCAGCCCCGCGCGCCGGAGGCGGTACCAGATGACGCTGCGCGCCTGCGACGCCGCCTCGGCGCACGCGGAGGCCTCCTCGACCCAGAACAAGACCTCGAACCGATGCGCCCCCGCGCCGCTCGTGAGCAGCCGCGCCATGGGCGCAGGGTCGCGCAGCACCGAGCGCGTGCTCGAGACGGCGCCGACGAGCGCGTCGAGGGCCGCGTTGGGGGGAAGCTCGGCCGAGACCTCGACCTCGACGCGCACGCGGTGGTGCCGCTCGGCGCGGCGGCAGCGCACGATGGCCGAGTCGACCACGAGGCGGTTGGGCAGCACCACCTCCTCGTCGTCGGTGGTGCGCAGCGTCGTGCTCTTCCAGTCGACGGCGACGACCTCGCCCTCGTGCTGCTCGAAGCGCACGTAGTCGCCGACGACCACGCGCTTCTCGAGCAGCATCGAGATGCCGAGCAGCGCGTCGCGCATGACGCCCTGAAACAGCAGGCCCGCGACCAGCGCGCCGACGCCGGAGACGATCGCGAGATCGACGGGGCGCACCTCGTAGGCGACGTTGAGCAGCGCGAGCACGCCCGCGAAGCCGACCGCGAAGGCCAGGACGCGGCGCAGGATGCTGGGGAGCACGACGCCGCGCACGTCGGTGAACCACCACTCGAAGATGAGCGTCGTGATGGCGCGGAAGACGAGCCAGCCGAGGGCGGCGTAGACGGTGAAGGCGCTCGCGCTCGACGACCACGACAGCGACGAGAGCGCGATGTGGATGACGGTGGCCGTCAGCAGCAGGTGCAGCGGCACGAGCAGCGGGCGCACGTAGCGGTACCAGGAGCCCGGCGCGCCCCGCAGCTTGCGCCCGAGCACGGCGACCGGGATGCGCGTCAGCGCGAAGGCAGCGAAGAACCCGAGCGTGAAAATGAGGATCTTCAAGGTGTGTCCCCGGCTCTCATCGGTGATCGATCTCGAGCGCTTCGAGCTGGCCTGCGCGCACGCGCAGCCAGAGGAAGCCGTGGCCGTCGGACTCGATGTCCGCGACGTCGGCGTTGTGGAAGACCGCGAGCGGCGCGAGCAGGCGAAGCTGAGAGAGCGCGCCGCGCAGCCCCTCGTCGCCCCCCGTGCGAAGCAGGGCCTCCTCGCCGACGCGTCCGAAGACGCTCTCGCCGGCGGCCATCTGCGCGCGCCCGAAGCGGTTGTCGTGCCCCTTGAAGATCGCGGTGACCCGCCCCTCGACGACGGCGCGAAGCACCTGCGCGGGGTCGGCGAGCTCGCTCGCGCCGGTGGCAGGGGCCACCACGTCGAAGAAGCTCTTTCGGTAGAGCTGCCGACCGTGCCACTCCTGCTGGTACTTCGACCAGCCTGGGTAGCCGACGCTGGTGGGTAGTCCGACGCCCGCGCCGAGGTCGAACCACTCGGTGCTGCGCGTGCCCGAGGTGCCGTCGCGCAGCGGGGTGTAGTAGCCGACGTGCACCTCCTCGGTCTGCGACGAATGGGGGGTCGGGCGCGATTGCAGGGCGCGCAGCTCGGTCGGCTTCGCGCCGAACGGCAGGTGGCGCTGCGTCGTCCAGGGCTGCGTGTCGAAGGCCTGCTGGCGCAGCGCGGGGTACGCGCCGCGTGGGTCGTGGTGGAGCGCGAGCACCGGCGTGAGGCCCGACGCCTGCGCGCCGTCGAGGCCGAGCCGCGCGCGCAGCCACGCGAGCTGCGACGAGCCGATGCCTCCGCCCCAGTTGAGGACGTTGAGCTTGTCCGAGACGCTCTCGAAGAAGGTCGAGTTGTCGCCGCGGCGGCTCGTGCGGCTGTCCTTGGGGAGATCGTAGCTGTTGAGCAGCACGAAGCGGTACGGCGGTCGGTCGAACGAGTGGTAGAGCGGCCCGAAGGTGCTCTCGAAGAGCAGGAGGCCGTCCGAGCGCGTCTGGCCCACGGCGTCCTGGAAGCGGTAGCCGTCGTGGTTGCCGGGCACGATGTGCGTCGGGACGCGGAGCGCGGCGAGCGCGAGCCAGACTTGCAGGTAGTCGCGCGTGTAGTCCGACGCCCCCGAGAAGAGCTTCGTCCAGAGGCTCCCTGCGCTGCCGAAGCCGCAGTCGACGATGTCGCCGACGAGCACGATGGCCTCGGGCGCGCGCGCGTCGGCGGCGAGCGCGTTCATCAGGCTGACCCACGAGACGATCTTGCGCGACACGACCGGGTTGTCGCCCCATTGCAGATCGCCGGCGACCACCAGCTCGGGCGGCGCGTCGGGCGCCGCAGGGCGGTAGGCGGCGTTCATCTGGAAGTCGCGGGTGCGGCCGTCGGGCCCGCGCAGCGCGATCGCGAAGAGGCCGACGGGGAGGGTGGGGGGCAATACGACGTCGAGCGCGCACGCGCGGCCGACGCCGAGCGGCGCGCAGCTCCCCTCGGGCGCGAGCGGGACGAGGTCGGCGGCCGAGGCGCGGACGAGGGCGTCGAAGCGCTTTCGGACGCGCTCGACGCGGCCGCGAAGCTCCTCGCCCGCCTCGTCCTGGATGGTCTGGAGCAGCGGCGCGAAGCGGCGGCCATAGTCCTTCTCGGCGTAGCGCCGGATGAGGGCGGCTTGCTCGGCTGCGGAGACGCTGCGCGACGGGAGCGCGTCGGGGGACGCGAGCTCGGCCTCGGCGCGCGCGATGCGAGCGGCGACGAGGTCGGCGCCCGCGGGCATGGGGGGCACGGCGTACAGGAGCTCGTCGAGCGGCGCGAGCAGCGCGCGGCCGACGAGCGCGAGCGACTCTCCCGCGGCGAGGGGGCGCGCGAGGATGACCTGCATGCGCTGGTCGGGCGCGAGCGCGACCGGCGCCCCGAGCGACGGCGCGAGGATCGTGTCGACGAGCCCCGGCGGATCGACGATCTGCGCGCGCGTCGCGGTGCGGTCGAGGTAGCGCGGCGACAGGTGCGGCGCCCTCGCGACGACGTCGGGCAGGTGGACCGGATCGCGAAGCTGCTCGAGCCGCGTCGCGAGCCCGACGCTCGACAGCGCCGCGACGAGCAGCACGAGGAGCAGCAGCGGGGGCAGGACGTGGTGCGACCGGGTCATCGACGAGGGGCGCCGGGTGCGGTCGAGGGGCTCGTTGCGGCGCTCCCCGATTGCCCCCCGACGCGACGAAGGGCCGCCAATTTAGCACCTTCCGATCGCGCGCGGCGGTCGGCTGCCCCGGGCCTCATTTCTCCCGTCGGCCGAGCAGCGTGCCGAAGGTGAGGCCGGCGTCGCCGAAGCGCGCGTGCGTCTCGGCGCGCAGGCGCTCGACGTCGAGCGCGCGGACGCGACCCGGCTCAGGGAAGAGCGAGCGCTGCGCGCCGAGCGGCTCGAGCCCCGAGGCCGAGACGCCGACCAGCCGCACGCGCCGCCCCACGGTCCACGCGCGCGCGAGAAGCTCCTTGCTCGTCGCGTGCAGCGCGGCGGTGTCCGCGACGGGCTCGCGCAGCGTCACGCGGCGCGTCGTCGTCTCGAACGAGGCGTCCTTCACCTTCACGGTGACGACGCGGGCGGCCAACTCGGCCTCGACCAGCCGCGCGGCCACGCGGCTCGATTGCAGGAGCAGGGCGGCCTCGAGCTCGTCCCTCCGCGTGAGATCGTGCTCGAACGTCTCCTCGGCGCCGATCGACTTCGCGCCCCCTTCGGGGTCGACCTCGCGCGTGTCCTCGCCGCGCGCGAGCCGCGCGACCTCGTCGCCCCACGCGCCGAGCAGCGCGCGCAGCCGGCCGACCGGCGCGCGCGCGAGATCGCCGATGCTGTGCAGGCCGACGGCGTGCAGCTGCGGCGCCGTCTTCGGGCCCACGCCCCACATGCGCTCGATCGGCAAGGGGGCGAGGAAGCCCGCGACGTCGTCGGGGGGCACGACGACGAGCCCGCGCGGCTTCTCCAGATCGCTCGCGATCTTCGCGGCGAACATGCACGGCGCGACGCCGGCCGAGCAGCCGAGCCCGATCTCGGCGAGGATCGCCGCCTGGATCTGCCGCGCGATCGAGGCGCCGTCGCCGAACAGCGAGCGGCTCGCGGTGACGTCGAGGAACGCCTCGTCGAGCGAGAGCCCCTCGATGAGCGGCGTGAAGCGGCCGAACACGCGGAACACGTCGTGGCTGACGCCGGCGTAGCGCGCCATGCGGGGCGCGACGACGACCGCGTCGGGGCAGCGCCGGAGCGCCTCGCCCATCGGCATCGCCGAGCGCACGCCGAAGGGGCGGGCCTCGTACGACGCGGCGCACACGACGCCTCGCCGCGACGGGCCGCCGACGACCACGGGGCGCCCGCGCAGGGCCGGGTCGTCACGCTGCTCGACCGACGCGTAGAACGCGTCCATGTCCACGTGGAGGATCGTGCGCACGCGTCGTGGGCTCGATGCTACGCGCCGCGGCGACGCCGCGGCAAAGGGGCGCGGCGAGCCTTCGCGGGCGCGGGCGCGGGCGCCGAGGGGGGCGGCGCGACGCCGCGCAGCAGGACCTCGGCGAAGGCATCGACGCGCGCCGCGCCCTCGGGCGGGAGCAGCCCCTCGGGCAGCTGGGGCACGATGCGGAACACGAGCTGCGGCACGAGGCCGAGCAGGAACGTGGACATCGACGCGACCAGCGGCGGCACGTCGGAGCGCACCTCCCCCTTCGCGACCGCGTCGGCGACGGTGCGCAGCATCAGCGGGAGGTGCCCGCGCGACACGCGCTCGACGACGCCGGCGAGCCGCGACGACGACACGAGCGCCTCGCGCACGACGAGGCGCACGACGTCGAGCTCGCGCGGGGTCATCGCGCCGAGGCGCGCGTAGAGCCGCCGCACGCGCTGGTCGAAGGGGGCGTCGGGCGCGAGCGCGACCTCGAGCTCGCCGAGCAGCTCGGCGTACACGCGCTCGACGACGGCGAGGAAGAGGTCGTCCTTGGTCGGGTAGTAGTAATAGACCATGCCGAGGCTGGTCTTCGCCTCGCGGGCGATCGCGCGCAGGCTCGCGCCGTCGACGCCCTCGGCGAGGAAGCGCGCGGTCGCGGACGCCACGATCCGCGCGGAGATGTCGCTGCGGGGGCGGGCCATCAGTCGAGCTTCTTGCTGAAGCGCAAGGACGAGAACGTCACGAGCAAGATGAGCAGCGCGAGCAGCCACGCGAGCTCGCCCGTGAGGTCGGTCAGCGTCGCGCCCTTGAGCGTGATGCCGCGCACGATGCGCAGGAAGTGGGTGAGCGGCAGCATCTGCGACAGCCAGCGCGCGGGCTCGGGCATCCCCTCCCAGGGGAACGCGAAGCCGCTCAGCAGGATGTTGGGCAAGAGGAAGAAGAACGACATCTGCATCGCCTGCTGCTGCGTCTTGGCCAAGGTCGAGAAGAAGAGGCCGAGCGCGAGGTTGGCCGCGATGAAGAGGAACGCGAGCGCGTAGAGCAGCGAGGTCGAGCCGACCATCGGCACGCGGAACACCAGGCGCCCGACCAGCAGGATGAGCGTCATCTGCACGTAGCCGATGCCGACGTAGGGGAGGATCTTGCCGAGCACGAGCTCCCAGCGGCGGATCGGCGAGACGATGAGCTGCTCGAGCGTGCCGCGCTCGCGCTCGCGCGCGATGGCCATGGCGGTGAGCATCACCATCGTCATCGTGAGGATGACGCCCACGATGCCGGGCACGACGTAGGTGGCCGTGCGCAGATCGGGGTTGTACCAGGTGACCGGCTCCATCTGGATCGGCACCGCGCTCACGACGCCTCCCGCCGCGGCCAGGCGCGTCGCGACCAGCTGCGACGAGCGCGCGGCGGCGAGCCCCGTGGCGGTGTTGAGCGCGCTCGCGACCGTCTGCGGGTCGGAGCCGTCGACGACGAGCTGCAGCGTGGTCGGGCGCCCGCGCGCCAGATCGCTCGCGTAGTGCGCGGGCACGACGAGCGCGACCTTGGCCCTGCCCGTGCGCAGCGCGCGGCCGATCTCGTCCTGCTGCTCGACGTGCCCCACGACGTCGTAGAAGCCGGTCGCCACCAGGCTCGCGGCGAAGTCGCGCGACTCGGCCGACGCGTCGTGGTCGAGGACGACGGTGGGGATGTGGCGCACGTCGGTGTTGATCGCGTAGCCGAACAGCAGGAGCTGCAAGACGGGCAGGCCGGCCATCATGCCGAGCGTGAGCCGGTCGCGGCGCAGCTGGCGCAGCTCCTTCACCGCGATGGCGAGCAGGCGGACGTTCACACCGCACCCCCCCGCGCGTCGTCCTTCACCATCGAGACGAAGGCGTCCTCGACCGTCGGGCGCGTGGCGCGGACGCTCGTGACGGCGATGCCGTGGGCGGCGAGCGCGTCGGGCACGAAGCGCTCGGGGTCGACGCCGCCGCGCGTCGCGACGCGCAGCAGCGGCCCGTAGTGCGCGACCTCGTCGACCTCGGGCAGGGTGCGCAGCAGGTCGGCGGCGCGCACCGCGTCGGCTGCGACGACCTCGACGACGCGAAGCGCTCGGCGCGCCACGATCTCCTCGGGGGTGCCGACGTCGAGCAGCGTGCCGCGGAAGATGAACGCGAGCCGGTGGCAGCGCTCGGCCTCGTCCATGTAGTGCGTCGTGACGAGCACCGTCGTGCCCTCGGCCGAGATGCGGTGGATCTGGTCCCAGAACTCGCGGCGGCTCACCGGATCGACGCCCGCGGTCGGCTCGTCGAGGAACAGCAGCGGCGGCTCGTGGATGGTCGCGCACGCGAGCGCGACGCGCTGCTTCCACCCGCCCGAGAGCGTGCCGGCGAGCTGGCGCGCGCGCCCCTCGAGGCCGGTGCGCGCGAGCACCGCGGCGATGCGCACCGCGCGCTCGCGCGGGCCGAGGCCGTAGATGCCGGCGTAAAACTCGAGGTTCTCGGTCACCGAGAGGTCCTCGTAGAGGCTGAAGCGCTGGGTCATGTAGCCGATGCGCGCCTTGACCTTCTCGGGCTCCTTCGCGATGTCGTGGCCGACGACGAAGCCGCGACCGCTCGTCGGGTCGAGGATGCCGCACAGCATGCGAATCGTGGTCGATTTGCCCGCGCCGTTGGGGCCGAGGAAGCCGAAGATCTCGCCGCGGCGCACCTCGAGCGACACGTCGCGCACGGCGACCAGATCGCCGAACGAGCGCGACAGGTGCTCGGTGCGGACGACGGCTTCGGTCACGGCGTGCCCGTCTCGCCGAGCACGACCTCGGCGGGGACGCCCGCCGGGAGCTCTGCGCCGCTCGCGTCGTCGACGCGCACGCGCACGCGCACGACGAGGTTGGGGCGCTCGCGCTCGCTGAAGAGGTAGCGCGGCGTGAACTCGGTGCGGCGCGCGACGTCCTCGACGTGGGCGCCGTAGGCGCGCGGGCGCGCGTCGACGCGCACGGTCGCGGCGAGGCCGACGCGCACGGGGGCCATCGCCCCCTCGGGCACGAAGATGTCGACGTAGGGGTGGCGCGTGTCGGCCATCGTGACGACGGCGACGCCCGCGCCGACGACCTCGCCCGGGTCGAAGTGCACGTCGAGCACCGTGCCGGCGAGCGGCGCGCGCACCGCGTAGCGCGTGAGGCGCTCCTCCTCGGCGGCGAGGGCGGCGCGCGCGGCGCCGAGCCGGGCCTCCGCGGCGGCGATCTCCTCCTTGCGCGCGCCGGCGCGCTGCAACGCCAGCCGCTGCTCGAGCACGCGCCGCTGCGCCTCGGCCGTCGCGAGCTGGGCCTCCATGTCGTCGAGGTGCGAGGGGGTGACCGAGCCCTCCTTGGCCAGGGCCGCGACGCGCGCGTGGTTGCGCCGCACGATGGCCTCGGTCTCGCGCGCGCCGGCGAGCTGCACCTCGGTCGCGCGCACGTCCTCGCGGCGGCTCCCGGCGCGCACGAGGTCGAGCTGCGCCTCGGCGGCGCGCGCCTCGGCC
>CAITLX010000678.1 GCA_903893335.1 uncultured delta proteobacterium
CGACGATCAACACCACCTGGATCCTGCTCGCCGTCGCCGCGCTCATCGGCTCGACCCTCGGCCTCATCCTCTATCGCACGCTGAGCGGCGAGATCCAGAAGATGCAGGAAGAGGCCGGACGCCTCGCCGCCGACGCGGTCGCCGGCAAGCTCACCTCGCGCGCCGACGTGACGCGGGTGCTGCCCGAGTTCCGCGGCGTCATCACGGGCTTCAACGCCGTGCTCGACGCCGTCATCACGCCGCTCAACGTCGCGGCCAACTACGTCGATCGCATCTCGAAGGGGGACATCCCGGCGAAGATCACCGACAATTACAACGGTGACTTCAACACGCTGAAGGGCAACCTCAACGTCCTCATCGAGGCGATGGACAAGGTCACCGGCGTCGCGCAGCAGATCGCGTCGGGCAACCTCCTGGTCGAGGTCAAGCAGCGCTCCGAGCACGACGAGCTGATGAAGGCCCTCGGCGCGATGCTGAAGAAGCTCTCCGAGGTGGTGCAGGAGGTCAAGGTCGCCGTCGACACGGTCGCCTCGGGCTCCAGCCAGAGCAACGCCGCGGCCGAGCAGCTCTCGCAGGGCTCGACCGAGCAGGCAGCGTCGGTGCAGGAGGTCTCGTCCTCGATGGAGCAGATGAGCGCCAACATCAAGCAGAACGCCGGCAACGCGAGCCAGACCGAGAAGATCGCGCTGAAGGCGGCCACCGACGCCAAGGAGGGCGGGGTCGCCGTCGCGCAGACGGTCGAGGCGATGAAGCAGATCGCCAGCAAGACCTCGATCATCGGCGAGATCGCGCGGCAGACCAACCTGCTGGCGCTCAACGCCGCGATCGAGGCCGCTCGCGCAGGCGAGCACGGCAAGGGCTTCGCCGTCGTCGCGGCCGAGGTTCGCAAGCTCGCCGAGCGCAGCCAGAAGGCGGCAGGCGAGATCACCGAGCTCTCGGGGACCAGCGTCCAGGTCGCCGAGCGCGCGGGCGAGCTGCTCGCCAAGATCCAGCCGGACGTCCAGAAGACGGCCGACCTGGTGCAGGAGATCAGCGCCGCGAGCCGCGAGCAGGACACGGGGGCGACCCAGATCAACAAGGCCTTGCAGCAGCTCGACGACGTCATCCAGCAGAACGCCACCGCCGCCGAGCAGCTGAACTCGACCGCGCAGGAGCTCTCGAGCCAGTCGGAGCTGCTGCAGAGCACCATGTCGTTCTTCCGGGTGGACTCCTCGTCTCGCCCGCAGATCAACGTGATGCCGGCCTCCAGGGCCATGCGGCCGGCGCTGCCGGCGCGCACGAACGGCTCGTCGGCCAAGTCGAGCAACGGCAAGGGCGCCATGCACAAGGGCACCAACGGAAACGGCAATGGCAATGGCGTGTCGCTGCGGCTCGGCAGCGACGAGGAAGACGCCGGCTTCGAGGCCTACTCCGAGAGGCACTCGTGAGCGCCATCGTCGAGGCCGCTCAGTACCTCACCTTCCGACTCGATGAGGAGCTCTTCGCTCTCGACATCGACAAGGTCCGCGAGGTGCTCGAGTTCTCCTCCATCACCCGCGTCCCGCGCACGCCCGACTTCATGCGCGGGGTCATCAACCTCCGGGGCAACGTGGTGCCGGTGGTCGACCTCAAGCTGAAGCTCGGCCTCTCGCGCACCGAGAAGACGATCGACACCTGCGTCGTCATCACCGAGGTCTGCGTCGACGGCGAGTCGGTGGTCCTCGGGGCGCTGGCCGACTCCGTCCAGGAGGTGCTCGAGCTCGAGCCTGGACAGATCGACCCTCCGCCGCGGATGGGCAACCGAATCGACGCCTCGTGCATCCGCGGGATGGGCAAGCGCGACGACCGGTTCCTCATCATCCTCGACATCGACCGTGTGCTGAGTCCCGAGGAGCTTCGGTCCGTCACGGCGGACCGGCCGCCGGCGCCGCCCGAGCGCGTCGCGGAGGCCTTCGCATGACCGCCAGCTCGCCGCGCCCGGCCTCACCGTCGTGGCGCGGCGAGCCTCTCTCCACCGTCAACGAATCGAACGCCATGCGCCCCGCCTGGTTCGACGCCCACCTCTCCACACGCGACTTCGAGAGACTCAGGATCGTCATCGAGCGCTACGCCGGAATCCGGATGCCCGACGCCAAGAGCACGATGCTCGAGTCGCGACTGCGCCACCGGCTCCGGGACCTCGGCATCGAGGACTTCGGCGAGTACGCCGCCCTGGTGCTGCGGTCGCGCCCGCAGGACGCCGAGTTCGTCCGCTTCATCGACTGCGTCACGACGAACAAGACCGACTTCTTCCGCGAGCGAGGCCACTTCGACTACCTCGCGCAGACCACCTGGCCCACGCTGGCCACCGAGCTCGGCGCGGGGCTCGACCGCGAGCTGGTCGTCTGGTGCGCCGCCTCCTCGACCGGCGAGGAGCCCTACACCCTCGCGATGGTGCTCTCCGAGGTCGCGGCGAGGACGCCCGGGCTCCGCTTCCGCATCATCGCCACCGACCTCTCCACCGAGGTGCTCGAGCGCGCCCAGCGCGGCGTCTACACCGACGCCCAGGTCGAGCCGGTGCCGCTGCACATGCGCATGAAGTACCTGATGCGCAGCAAGGACCGCTCGCAGGGCCTCGTGCGCGTCACGCCCGCGCTCCGCTCGCTGGTGCGCTTCGGCCGGCTGAACCTCGTGGACGACGACTGGCCGGTGCGCGAGCGGGTGGACATCATCTTCTGCCGCAACGTCTTCATCTACTTCGACCGCAAGATGCAGGAGGCCATCCTCCGACGGTTTTGCCGGCAGCTCGTCCCCGGCGGCTACGTCTTTCTCGGGCACGCCGAGGCCATCAATGGCCACGACGTGCCGCTCAAGAGCGTCGGGCCGACGACGTACCGCACCGCGAGCACCACCAACGGAGTCCGCGCATGAAACGCATTCGAGTGCTCATCGTCGACGACTCCGCCGTGGTGCGTCAGACGCTCACCGCCATCCTCGCGCAGGACGAGGACATCGAGGTCATGGCCTCGGCGCCCGACCCCTATGCGGCCGCCGAG
Organism: uncultured delta proteobacterium; assembly: GCA_903893335.1. Lineage (GTDB taxonomy): Bacteria > Myxococcota_A > Polyangia > Polyangiales > Polyangiaceae > CAITLX01. Next base: position 3,015 of record CAITLX010000678.1, read on the forward strand.
CGCATCAGCCACGACGTCCCCGACGTCATCACGCTCGACATCGAGATGCCGCGCATGGACGGCCTCACGTTCCTGCGCAAGCTCATGTCGCAGCACCCCATCCCGGTCGTCATCTGCTCGAGCCTGGCCGAGGACGGCTGCGCCACGACGCTCAAGGCGCTCGAGCTCGGCGCGGTGGACATCATCCAGAAGCCGCGGGTCGGCACCAAGCAGTTCCTCGAGGAGTCGCGCATCCACATCTGCGACGTCGTGAAGGCTGCGGCCCACGCGCGCGTGCGGGGCTCCGACCGGGCGAGGCTCATCGAGCCGAAGCTCACCGCGGACGCGATCCTCCCGGCCGGCAACTCGAACGCGATGATCCAGACGACCGAGCGCGTCGTCGCGATCGGCGCCTCGACCGGCGGCACCGAGGCCCTGCGGGTCGTGCTCGAGGCTCTCCCGCCGAACGCCCCCGGCATCGTCATCGTGCAGCACATGCCCGAGACGTTCACCGCGTCGTTCGCCGCGCGCCTCGACACGCTCTGCGCCATGACGGTCAAGGAGGCGGTCGACGGCGATCTGGTGCTGCGCGGCCAGGTGCTCATCGCGCCGGGCAATCGCCACACGCTGCTCAAGCGCAGCGGCGCCCGCTACTATGTAGAGGTGCGCGACGGCCCGCTGGTGGCGCGTCACCGTCCGTCGGTCGACGTGCTCTTCCGCTCGGTGGCCCGCCACGCGGGTCGCAACGCGGTCGGCATCATCATGACCGGCATGGGCGACGACGGCGCGCGCGGCATGGCCGAGATGAAGCAAGCCGGCGCGACCACCGTCGCGCAGGACGAGGCGAGCTGCATCGTGTTCGGCATGCCCAACGAGGCCATCAAGCGCGGCGGGGTGGATCACATCGTCTCGCTGGCGCGGATCCCCGCCGAGCTTCTCCGCGCCTGCGCGTGAAGCCGCGCCCTCGCGGCGTTCGCGGACCGCTCGGCGGCGAAGCCGGGTATCCTCCCCGCTCGGGGACATCGTCGAGGCGCGCCGCCTCGTCGCTCCCTGGAGAGGCGAGGCTGCGATGGATCGCTGGCGCGGGCTGAAGGCTCTGGTGCACGACGCGGTCGATCGCACCGTCGATCTCGTCGAGGAGGGGCACGAGTCGGCCGCGCGCACCGCGCTCGGCGTGCTCAAGGGGGCGCCCGGGCTCGCGGGCCCCGCCGAGGCCATCGACGCCCTTCGTCGCGCCTCGACCGGGGTCGTGCTCGGCACGATCCGAGGCGTCAACCGCGCGATCGAGCACACGACCGACGCCGCCCTCGACGCAGCCGGCGCCTCGCCCGCGGCGCGCGGTTCGGACGCCATCGCCATGCGCTCGGACACGGCCACGAGCGGCGCGGTGGTGGCCGACGCCGCCATCGGCCTGCTCAACGGCGTCGTGGGGGACTACCTGCGCGACCGGCGCAACGGGCTCGATCTCGGCATGGCGCTGCGCCTCGGCGACCGCTACCTGCC
>CAITLX010000679.1 GCA_903893335.1 uncultured delta proteobacterium
GAACGCCCAGCAGCTGCCGCAGTAGCCCTGGTCGCGCACCGGGCCGACGACGCCGAGCGGGCGCCAGTCGCCGCGCGCCGACGAGGCGGTGAAGTCGGCCACCGTGTCGGCGGCGGGGCGCACGAGCCGCGGGTGCTCCCTCGTCCAGGTCTGCAGCCGAGCGACGTCGCGCGAGAGCAGCGTCTTCTGCGCGACGAACTGCGACGCCGCCTCGGTGGCGACCGTCGCGGGCACCTTGAGCCCGGTGATGGCCTCGATCGGGCGGTCGAACACCGAGGTGTACCCGATGGTGTACTCGCGCCCGCTGCTCGCGATCTCGCGGCGCATCACCGTGAGGCGCGTCTTGACCTCGGCCGAGGCCACGGCCTCGCGATCGGCGTAGAAGGGCTCGCGCACGACGGCGATCGGCCGAGGCGGCGCGGCTCCGGCGCCGTGCAGGTGCAGCAGGCTCGCCCCGAGGGCGGCGACGCAGACAGAGAGGACGGCGATCGTGCGCGTTCTCATCGCGAAGGCTCCTTCCCGTGAACCGCGGCGCCCCCGAGCGCGTCGGCGCGTTCCCCAGGACGGTAAGCACCCCCCTGCGCGTGTCTCGCCCGCGCTGCCCCGCTTGACGCGGATGAGACGCGCGACGCTCGCGCTCAGCCCGCTCGCGTCACGCGCGCGGCTTGCGCGCGGGGGCGCGCGCCGGGCGCTCGGGGAGCTTGAGGTAGCCGTGGCGCAGGAACGCGTAGACCTGCTCGCCGAGCCGCGGCGCGTCGGCCTCGCCCATCCCCTGCTGCACGGCCTGGTAGAGCAGCTCCTTCATCGCGCCGACGGTGAGGTAGGCGTACACGCGCGGGTCGCCGTCGGCGACGATGGCGAGGGCCTGGCCCTCGGCGAGGCTGTCGGCGAGCAGCGAGAGCACGACGTCGTAGACGCTCTTGAGCTTGCGATCGAACTCGGAGTCGAGGCCGGGCGCGTCGGTCAGCAGGATCTTGGTCATGGCGCGATCGGCGAGGAACAGCTCGAGCACGCGGCGGATGTTCTCGCGCACCTGCGGCGGCACGGGCGCGGTGACGTCGATGCGCAGGATGGAGAGGTGCAGCCGCGTGAGGAAGCGGTCGACCAGCTCCTCGAACACGCCGCGCTTGTCGTCGAAGTAGAGGTAGAACGTGCCGCGCGCGACGCCGGCTGCCTCGATGATGTCGTCGATGCGCGCGGCGTGGTAGCCGCGCTTGGCGAACACCTCGCGGGCGCGGGTCAGCAGCTGGGTGCGGCGCTCTTCGCGGTTCATGGGGCTGGGGGGCTGGGCCGGTCGATCTCGCCCCGGCGTCTACGTGCGCGGACGGCCGAGGGCAAACGCCGGCGCGAAACTGACACGCGTGTCAGCAGGCGGCCAGCGGGGCGCGGGCGGCGGGCGGCGCCGGACGCGCGGGTTACGCCGCGAATTGCCGTGACGCTTGCGGGTGGGCCCGCTTGCCGCTAGGTATGCGCGTCCTGAACTGACACGTCAGTCTAGTTCGTGCCGACGCACCGGATCGAGCAGAGGGGGGAGCCGCGCGTGAGCGACCGCGAGATCGTCATCGGGATGGACGTGGGCTCGACCACGGTCAAGGGCGTCGTGGTCGACCCGACCACGCGGCGCATCCTCTGGAGCGACTACCAGCGCCACCACACCAAGCAGCCCGAGAAGGTGCTCGAGATGCTCGGCGTC
>CAITLX010000680.1 GCA_903893335.1 uncultured delta proteobacterium
GGAAAGGACCTCTCCTTCCTTACACTCGGCCGCAGGGATGCCACTGGACCAACTCTTTGTATAGAACGGCATCTGTGGCCGGCAGTTCGTCTGGGCGCTTTCGCCAGGGACCGGGGCGCATAGAATGTTGTGCACAGCCTGCATTCCCTTCGACACCGAGATGCCGGCGACGTGGAGCCCGGCCGGGCACTCCATCTTCTCGTAGCCTGGGTCCCAATCACGGGGCACGAGAGAGTTCGGGTACGATCCATTGTAGACGCTCTGGACCGAGAAATTGCCGCCCGGTACCGCGGCGTTCCCGCCACCTGGGCTCTTGTAAGTCGACAGCGCGCAGTGGTGCTGCCTGAGGAGGCCTTGCGTCGCTTCTTGCGATATTCCAGTCATCACGTCGGTCTCGGCGCATTCGAACTTGACGTAGCCATGCGCCCAGTCGCCCGTGTCGCACGTCGTAGGGGCAACCTTACAATCGTTGTTCGCCGCACAAGCGATGGGGTTCGCGTTGTAGGTGCTCTGCGCGTTGAAGGCGGGGCTCGCATCGCAGCAAAGGATGCCGTGTACGCGGCCGAGCTTCGCCCCTTGGTTTATCGCCTTGCCGTCCCAGCCACCGTCGGCGACGGTGCTGAGGCCGCCGATCGCGCGCCCAGTGCCGCACTCGAGCATCGTGAAGCCCGAATCCCACTCGCCGGTGAGGGTTGACTCGCGGGCATCGAGCACGCCCTTCCCGTAGGTCTGCGGCGAGCACCCCGTCTTTTGCGTCTCGCCCGCGATCGTGCAGCACAAGATGCTGGCGACGTTGCCAGCCCCGTCGCGCGCATAACCCGAGACGTGGCTATTGCCCGGACACTCGAGCTTGGCGATGGGGGCGGCAGCGGTGCTCGGGTCCCAGTCGCTCGACATCAGGCCGCCGCTTGCCGGGTACGTCGTCGACGCCGCCGTGGCCCACACGACCGTGCACGATGCCGCCGCGATGCTACCGCCAGTGAGGTTCGAATAGGACGTCGTGGCGCAGAGGAGGTTGTGGTCCCTCATGCTTCCGTCGGTCGAGATCCCGGTCATCCAGTCGATGTTCGAGCACTCACTCTTGAGCCAGCGATTCGCCCATTCGCCGGGCTGGGAGTTCGGCGTGCGACGGCACTCCGTACTGTAGCCGCAGCCGGCGGGGTTGGGGTCGTGCACCGTGCCATTGCCGAGGCAGCTCGTGGCGTTGCTGACCCACTCGTCCTCCGGCGGGGAATCGGCCGCGGCCTCGGAGGAGGCGGCCGGCGAGCCTGACGAGCAGGCGACCAGCGTGGCGCATAGCGTCGCGAGCACGATGCCCAACCAGGGCCGACCTATCCTCGACGTCATGTCACACACCCTTGCTTGAACTCGCTGGACCATGGAGGTGCTCATTTTGCGTATGCCGCTGCGTCCGCGAGGCAGGCGTCGTCGAAGACCGCGCTCTCGTCGCTGGTGATGCGTGTCGTGACGAACTGCCGCACGGAGTTGAACCGACTGTTCATCCAGTACATCAGGCAATTGGGGTTGCCGCAGTGATGGCCGTGCTCTTCGTCCTGATGCGGCGCCGCCATCGACAGACCGTCGTTGACGAGCCCTACCGCGTGCCCGAACTCGTGCAGCATGACCATCTGCTCGACGAGCCGGGAGTCGGCTGTCAGCCGCAGCTTGTCGGCGGGCGTCTCGATCGAGCTGACGAGGGCGTCGAGGTTCGCCTGCAACGCGGGCTTGAAGATGGCGATCACGCCACCGTCGCCGACCGACACGCCGAGCACGGCGTCGTTGCGCTGGCCCACGCTGCTGTAGAAGCCATTCAGCCACAGGATGTAGTACGCCGCGCTGTCTCCGGTGGACGACTTGCGGCGGTGTGTGCTGGCAATGTCGAGGAGATCCTGCGCCGTGAAGTCGGTCTGGGTGACGCCGTCGAGCGTCGCCATCTGGTCGAGCGAGTCCGGAATCTCGACGGTCTTCGCCGAGCCGCCGAAGAGCCGCTGAACGTTGCTCTCCATGAGGAGGAACCCTCGCGTCGAGCCGCCGACGCCCCCCATCCAGGGCTCGGCGCCGGGGGCGTACGCCATCTCGAACACGACCTTCGTGACCTTCGGCGAGAAGACCTCGGCGCGGTTCGCAGCGGGCGCCGCCGCTTCGGTGTCGGAGCTTCCGCAGGCGGCGATGGCGCAGACTGCCGCGACGATTGCGGAGGCAACCAGGCGCGGCCAGGCGAGACGATGCGTCGAGCGGTCCAAGTGCGGTGTTCCTTCCGGGTCGATAGAAGCGCGCAGAAGCACATGGGCGCCGCGCATTGACGCAGCGACCGGTCCGCCGGCGCACGTGGGTGCTGGCCGAATGCGCTTCGGCGTGTGGAGCAGTACTTCAGCCCAGACTCGCGCAGGGAGACGCGCCGCGAGGGGATGGACGATAGGCCAGGGTTACCAGCCCACGCGCAAAGGCCGCCATGACGAAAATCAGCTCTGCACAGACTCGCTCGGCGCAGATTCTGCGCGCGCGGGCTGAGCGGGCGTCTGGCGGGGGGAGCGCCTGAAAGTTGGCCGGAGAGCGCGCTCGCTGACCCATTGGGGCGCACCGGCTCGAGGTGACGGCTCACGAATCGAGCCCGCCGCCCGCACCCAGCCTGGAGCTTCGATGCTTGATCCCAAGACAGGCGTGCTTTCGCTCGGGTTCGGTCCTATCGGACCGGCGACCACAGGCAGGCCATCGGCGGGTAAACAGAGGCAAGCGCCGCGCTACTTCGTAAACCTCTCCCCATCCCACGCGTACCGCGCCGCCTCGCCCCAGGGCAGCACGAGGGGCTCGACGCCGCCGGAGGGGTCGGTCTCGCCGAACGGGTAGGTCGCGCGCGTCCAGCCCGTCGCGCGCCCCGGCGACAGGTCGATGGCCACCCCCTTGCCCTTGCCGACGAACGCCACCTTGGCCTCGACGCGGCTGTCGCCGACCGCGCGGGCCACCTCGACGGCGAACACGCGCGAGACGACCTCGCCGCGCACCGCGTAGACGAGCAGCAGGTCGCGCAGCACCTCGACCCCGCGCGCCGAGGTGGCGCGGGCGGTGCCGCGCACGACGAGTTCGGCCCTGCCGTCGCCGTCGAGATCGCGCGCGGTCACGCTCGCGAGGTCGCGCCCATCGGCGAACGCGCCGAGGGTGGTGGCGGCGTAGCCTCGCCCGTCGCGGAAGCCCTTGCCGAAGACGCCGAGCTCGCGGCCGTGCACGACCACGCGCTCCTTCTGGGCGTCGCCTGCGACGTTGGCGTCGAGGCGAAACCTCGGCTCGTCGCCGTCGGGCACGCGGCGATCGCGCCGGAACAGCTCGTAGACCTGCGAGAGCAGCTCGTCGGCGCCCGGGCCGCTCGGCGCACGCGGCGCGAGCACCGCCGTCGGCACGGGCAGCGCTCCCACGGCGGCGGGGGCCTGCGCCTGCTCGCTCACGCGCGCGAAGGTCGAGCCGTTCCACGTGTACGTCTGCGATCGCACCGTGCCCCAGGGCAGCAGCGTCGGGTCGAACGACGTCTCGATGGCCTCGTGGAACGTGTCGGCGGTGAAGCCCGCCGCGGCGCCGACCTCGACCTCGATGCTCTTGGTCTCGGGGCGCAAGCGCAGCTCGCACGCGACGCGCCCTCCGTGCGCCGCGATGCCGACCTCGTGGCGAAAGACCGTCGAGGGGACCTCCCCCTCGAAGTGCAGCACCTCGACCACCTCGCGGTGCTCAGCCTCCACGCCGACCCGCTTGCGCATGACCAACTCGGCGCGCCCGTCTCCCGTGAGGTCGCGCGCCTCGAACGTGGGCAGCCCGCCGCTCAGCGGATCGACGCCGAGGTCCTGGAAGAAGTACTCGCGGCCGCCGCGGTAGCGCGGGCCGAGCACGACGAGGTAGCGGTCGCGCACCTCGACGCGCTCGACCTGAGCGTCGCCGGCGACGTCGACCAGCAGGTCGTGGCGCGGCGGGCCGGTGAGCCCCTTGTCGCGCACGAGGCCCGTCTCGACCGCCTGCTCGGGCGTGGTCGGCAGGCGCGGAAGCTCGGCGGGCGGCGCGTCGGGCGCGGTGCCGACGACGCGCACCGGGCCGCCGTCGGCGTCGTGGTAGCGCACGGCCCCGCGCAGGCCGACCCGCACGCGCTCGGCCTCGGGCAGCGCGCTCCAGGGGATGCTGGCCTCGAAGCTGTAGGCGCCGGGGGACTTGCCAGGGGCCTCGACGAGCCTCGCGCCCGCGAGCGGCGCGCTCCCCTCGCGCACGCAGCCCGCGAGGCGCCCCGGGTCACCCGGCACGAGCGTGATCGTGTGCGAGGTGAAGCCCCCAGCCGCGCGCGGGAAGGCGAGCGTGAGCGTGAGGTGGTCGTCGGCGTCGCCGCACGACGCCGTGCGCACGAGTTTGTCGTCGACGACCTCGGCGCCGACGTAGAGCGCCGCGTCGTCGTAGGCGAGCGCGACGCGCACCGTCGGGTCGCCGTGGGCGATCGAGCCGCGCACGTCCACGCCGAGCGGCGTCATCGAGCCGGGCCACTCGCGCGGGATGCCGTCGAGCTTGAGCGAGCCGGCCTCGACGAGATCGAGCGGGACCTCGACGCCCACCTCGCCCGCGCGCGACGGCGCGACCCAGAGCGCGAGCGCGACGCCCGCGAGCATTCCCCATGACCGCATGCTCCCAACGATTAGCACGCAGCGGCGCGCTCCGCGTGCCCGCCGCTTCAGCGAAGCTGCTCGCGCACCCAGCGCGCCGTCGCGTCGGCGCCGCGGCCGTCGAAGTGCAGCCCGTCGGGTCGGACGGGCTCGCCGTCACTCTCGACCGTGCACGCGCCACCTGGGCAGACGTGGTCGAGAAGCTCGAGCGTCGTGGCGCCCGGCGTGCGGCGCACGCCCCCGCGCAGCGCGTCGTTGACGCAGTCGACCAGGCGCCGCGGCGTCGCGTCGGCCCAGGCCCCCACGGGGTAGGGGGCGATGGCCACGACGAGGTGCCCCGCGACCGGAGCGAGGCTCGCGAGGCGTCGCCCGAGCTCCCCCTCGAACGCGCGCTGCCAGCCCGCGTCGCAGGCGCGCTGCCAGCTTCGCCCGACCTGCGCGCGCGCGAAGAACCCGCCGCCGAGCACGACCAGCGTCGTGGTCGGGCGGACCTCGGCGGCGTCCTCTGCCCAGCGCGCGGCGCAGTTGCCGCCGTCGTGGGCGCGCTCGTTGAGCGAGCGCGTCGGCAAGACCCCCTCGAGCAGGCTGCAATCGCCGAGCGCGCGCACCACGATGGTCGCCTCGCGGCGCGGCGTCACCAGGCGCAGGCGCTCGCCGAGCGCGACCGCGACCGAATCGCCGACGACGAGCACGCGGGTCGCCGGCGCGGGCCCGGTCAGCTCGCCGTCGTTCGCAGCAGCCGCCGCGTGAGGCTCCGGCGCCGGAGGCACCGCGCGCGAGGTGCCCGCGACGAGCGCGACGGCCACGAGCGCGAACGCCGCCGGCACGACCAGCGCCGGCTTGCCGAACGGCAGCCCGCGGCGGCGAATGGGCTGCTCGAGCAGGCGGTACGAGGGGACGGCGATGGCCAGCGTCGCCGCGAGCCGCAACAGTGAGCGCGCGAGCGGCGCGTGCACGCGCGCCTCGGAGAGCACGACGAACACGGGCCAGTGCCAGAGGTAGACGCCGTAGCTGACGAGCCCCGCGAGCGCGAGCGGGCGGCTCGACAGCAACCGGGCAACCACGCCGCCCGGGACGGCGACGCAGGCGCCGAGCACGACCAGCGCGGCCGCCTCGGTGGCCCAGAGACCGCCCGTGTAGAGCCAGGGGCTCTGGCCGTCGAGCCGCACCCAGGCCAGCGCGAGCGCCGCGAGCGCGACGGCGGCCGCGGCGTCGAGCGCGCGGCGGGCGAGCGCGCCTCCGACCGTGACGCCGGGGGCCCACGCGCACGCGAGCGCCGCGCCGACGAGGATCGACGAGCCGCGCGCGTCGGTGCCGAAGTAGGCGCGCGAGGTCGCGCCTGCCTGCGCGAAGCGCCAGAGCAGCGCGCCGGACACGACCGCCAGCGCGAGCGACACGAGCGCGAGCGCGCGCGCCGAGCCACGCGCGACCCACAGCACGAGCGCGACCACGAGCGGCCAGATCACATAGAACTGCTCCTCGATGGCGAGGCTCCAGGTGTGGTCGAGCGGCGAGGGGGCGCGGAACAGCTCCCAGTAGCTGCGCGTCGAGAAGATGGCGTGCCAGTTCGCGACGTAGGCGAGCGTCGCCAGTCCGTCGCCGCGGATGCGCGCCGCGTCGCGCGCCTCGGCGCCGAAGCGCGCCCAGCCGGCGACCGCGACGAGCACGACGAGCACCGCGGGCAGCAGGCGCCGCGCGCGGCGCACCCAGAACGCGCCGAGATCGATGCGGCCGGTCGCGCGCCACTCGAACAGCAGCAGCGCCGTGATGAGGTAGCCCGACAGCACGAAGAAGAGGTCGACGCCGAGGTAGCCACCCGGCAGGCGCCCGTCGTGGAAGAGCAGCACGCCGACGACGGCGAGCCCCCGCAGGCCGTCGAGCGCGGGCACGTGGGGCAGGGCGCGGCGGGGCGACGCGGGATCCATGGCTCGCGTCACGCCGTGTACCACGGCTGACGAGCGGCCTCGGAGCGCGCGCGCGCGCGTCGACGCGACGGCGCCGGGCGTCTACCGTGGGGCGCCGAGATGCGCGCCCCGCTCCCCCGCCCGCCTGCGTGGTGGCTCGTCGCCGTCGCCCTGCTGGGCCTCGCGGCGCTCGCGCCTGCGCTGCGCGTCGGCCACTACCTCGACGACTGGTCGCAGCTCGCGATGCTCGACGGCGCGGGCTGGCCGCGGCGCGCTGCGTGGAACCTCTACGCCTTCGCGTGGGGGCCCGACGGCGCGCGCGAGGCCGTCGCGACCGGCGCGTTTCCCTGGTGGACGGACCCCGCCCTGCGCGGCGCCGCGCTGCGACCGCTGTCGAGCCTGCTGGTCGCGTTCGACGCGCGCGTGCTCGGCGCGAGCGCGCTCGCCGCCCACGTGCACTCGCTGCTCTGGTGGGGCGCGCTCGTCGCAGCCGCCGCGCGGCTCTTCGCGCGCACCCTCCCCGCGCGCGCCGCCGCGGTCGCCACGCTGCTCTACGCGCTCTCGCCGGCGCACGCGGACGCGGTCGGGTGGCAGGCCAACCGCTGCGCGCTGGTCGCAGCGACGTTCGCGCTGCTCGCGCTCGTCGAGCACCTCGACGCCGCGGGCGCGGGCCGGACGCGGGCGCGCGAGGCCGCGCTCTGGTGCGGCGCGCTGCTCGGCGGCGACTACGCGCTCGCGGCGGTGCCCATGGTGCTGGCGCGGGCCCTCTTGCGCCGCGACGCGCCGCTCGCGGACCGCGCGCGCCACGCTCCCCGCGCTCGTGCCCACGCTCGCCTACGCGCTCGCGCACACCGCGCTCGGGTACGGCTGGCGCGCCACCACGCTGTACGCCGACCCGCGCGTCTCGCCCGCGGCGTTCGTCGCGCACGCAGCGCGCGCCCTGCCCGCGCTCGCGCACGCGAGCCTCGGCGGCGCCCCGTCGGCCCCGGTCGGGGCGACCGTGGCGCTCGTGGTGCTCGCGCTCGTCGCGTACGGGCAGGCGCCCCCGCGCGCCGGGGGCGCGACGCCGACGTGGCTGCTGCTCGGCGCGCTCGTGGGCGCCTTGGTCCCGCTCGCCGCGCTCCCCTCGCCTCGCCTGCTCGGCCTGGTGCAGGTCGGCACCTGCGTGCTCGTCGCGCACCTCATCGACCGCGCGCTCACCCTCGGGCGCAGCGGCGTCGTCGAGGGGCTCGCCGCGCTCGCGGCGCTCGCGCTCGCGCTCGGGCTGCACGTCGGGCTCGCGACGGCCGAGACGCGCCGCGAGCTTCGCGCGCTCGCCGACGACGGCGCAGGCTTCGCGGCCTCGGCGCGCGGCGCGGAGCTCGACGGCGCCGACCTCGCC
>CAITLX010000681.1 GCA_903893335.1 uncultured delta proteobacterium
ACGAGCGCGCGGCCGAGGCGCCGTCGGCCGTGGGCGCGTTGCGCAGCCAGAGTCGCGTGCCGCTCTCGTCGTGCACGCGCAGCACGAGCGCGTCGATCTCGCGGCGCGCGCGCTCGTAGGCGCGCTCGTCCACCGTCCATTTGCGCCCCGCCAGGCTCGCCGTCTCGAGCCTGGTGAAGCGCGCGGGGGCGGGGCTGGCTCCGTCGGCGCGCTCGAGCTGGCAGCTCCCGGAGGTGTCGGTGGCGAGGAAGAAGGCGTCGAGCGCGAACACCCTCTCGGTGCCGACGTAGCCGCCGCTGGTCGCGGCCTCGAGGGCAGGCGCGGCCCACGGCATCTGCACGCAGCTCGCGAGCACGAGCGCGAGCGCCGCGGCGACCGACGACGCGAGGGGAGGGCTGGCTGCGGGCGAGGGCACGGGCGCGTCTCGTCAGAACGTGTAGGTGAAGTTTCCCTGCAGGCGCAGCTCGGTCTGCGTGTTGGACTCCCCGGCGGTCGTCTGGCGCGTGGTGGTGGCCTGCGCGGTCGTCTGCCACGACGCGTGCTCCGCCACGAAGAAGTTCGCCTGGCCGACGATCTTCAGCTGCGCGAACGATGTGCCGTCCGTCGCGCCCTCGGCTGGGCCGATCGACACGGCCGTCAGCGACGCGTACGCGTCGGTCTGGAACGCCTGGCTGATCTTGTAGTCGAAGCGGCCGAGGCCCGAGAGCACGGCGGTCGTCACGGGGCTCGTCTGGAACGACCCGTACCCCTGCGCGGTGAACTGGACCTCGTTCGAGACGGGGCGCGTGTAGACGACCTGCCCCGCCGCCGCGATCGGCTTCTTGTCCTGGTTGGTCGCCTTCGTCTGCGGCGACTGGCTGACGGGGACGAGCAGGCCGGTCTTGACCTCGGTGCCCTTCAGGCGGAAGCGCAGGGCGTCCTGCGTCGAGCGGATGAGCGCGATGGAGTCCTCGAGCGTCGGCTCGCGCCGCAAGAGCTGCCGCTCGCGGAGCACGCGCACCAGGTGCAGCGCCTGGTCGGTCGACTCGTGCTCGCGATCGTAGACGATCTCGAGCTCGCGCCGCGCGTCGGCGGGGATCGGCACGGCGAGGATGCCGTGCGAGAGGAGCACCGACTCGAAGGCGTCGATGTGCATCGCGCTCGACACGTTGAGCAGTCGGCCGTAGCCGGGGCCGACGAGCGCGCGCATGTCGGGGGCGTACGAGGGGTCGGCGGACTGCGCCCCGTTGGGGTCGCCCTGCGCGGTGTCCCACGCGACCTGCGCCTCGCCGAACGCGAAGAGCTCTCCGTCGCCGCCGAAGTAGCGCTTGTAGCCGAGCTTCGCGAAGCTGCCGGAGTACTTGCCGAGCTCGTCGGAGAGGCTGCTCTGCGACGCGGCGCCGGAGGTCGTGCCGGACGTCGCGCCTGCGGTCGACGCCGAACCCTGGCTCGCGGTGTCCTGGCTGGGCGACTTCGCCTCGGTGCTGCCGAAGACGTCGATGGGCCCGGAGAGCACGAGGTTGAGCCGGTGCGGCGGGCTGTCCGACTCCGGCGTCTGGGCGTCGTACTTCAGCGTGCCGACGGCCTCGAGGTAGTAGCCCCAGCCGGCGCCCTCGAAGCGTCGCACGTAGCTCGGGCCTGCCGAGAGCGAGAGGGTGCTGGTGCCCTCGGTGCTCCCTGTGGACGACGTCTTCTTGCCGTCGATGTTGCCCGAGAGCGACAGGCGCTCGAAGAGCGACCCGCCGTCGAGCGACGACAGGCCCGTGGTGGGAAACGCGCTCGGTGCGGCGACGGGAAGCGGCGTGACCGTCGCGCCGCCTGCGCAGGGGGGGCAGACGGTAGGCTTGGCGGGGGGACACACCGCGCCCGTCGAGGTCGTCGCGGGAGGGCAGACCGGAGGCGGGGGGCAGGTGAGCGACGGCGAAGCGGCCGTCGCGGCTGCGGCGGGTGGACACGTGCCCTGCGAAGATTGCCACCGCTCGTAGTCGTCATCGACGACCTGCGCGTCGGCGCGCGGGGCCGCGAGCGCGACCGCCGTTGCGACGATGCTTGCGACGACCCCGGAGTGGAGCCCTCGGCGCTTGCAGTCCACCTCGGAGCGGATGCGCATGACGTGCGCCGCATCCTATACGAAACCCCGGCGCGAGTGCGTACAGCCCGTCACGCGACGGGGGCGCTCGCAGCGGCGTCCGCGCGCAGCGCGGGGTGTCGCCGGCGCAGCCACCCGAGCGCGACGAAGCCGACGAGCACCGCGAACCAGAGCGTGGCGAAGCGCACCAGCATCATGGCGCTCGTCGAGACGTCGCGGTCGAGGCCGCCGAGGTGCGTCATCTGCTGCTCGAGCGCGCCCTCGGTGACCCCGAGCCCGCCGGGCACGGGGACGATGGCGCCCGCGAGCGTCGCGGTCGCGTAGAAGAAGCAGGCGAGCGGGGCGGGCGTCGATGCGCCGAAGCCGCGCAGCACGACCCAGAGCGCGAGCCCCTCGAGCGACCACGCGGCGATGGAGAGCAGCGTCGGCACGACGAGGGCGGGCGCCGTCGTCAGCGTGCGCAGGCTCTCCCAGGCGTGGCGGAGCCGCGGCGCTGCCTGCCCGAGGCGCCCGGGGGCTCGCTCGACCGCGCCGAGCACGCGCGTCGCGACGGTGTCGGACGCCGTGCACGCGAGCGCGATCGCCACGAGCGCCGCGCCCGCCGCCGCCCAGGGCAAGCCCCCCGAGAAGCCCGTGCTGCCGATGAGGATCAGGATGACGACGCCGATGACGTCGGTGAGTCGCTCGGCGACGACGATGGGCGCCGTGCGCGCGACGTCGATGCCGTACGCCTCCGAGAGGACGAGCGACTTGAACACCTCGCCGACCTTGCCCGGCGTGATCGTGAGGACGAACCCCGACAGGAAGGTGAGGAGGCTGTCGAGCTTGGGCACGCCACGGATGCCGAGGCGCGCGAGGTAGAACTCCCACTTGAGGAAGCGGAGCAGGTAGTTGGCGAACGCGAGCGCGCAGGCGACGGCGAACGCCCACCACCCGAAGCCCGCGAGCCGCGCGCCGATCTGCGCGAAGCCACGGTAGGCGGCGAAGCCCCCGTACACGGCGACGCCGAGGAGCATCGCGAGCACGAGGCGGCGGACGAGGCGGTTCACGGGCGCCCACATAGCGCATGCGCCGAGCGCGGGTCAGCAAAAGACTCTGGTAGCCTGTCGCCCATGTGGTGCCGGACGTCGCGCAAGGGCAGGGGGCTCGTGGTGTTGATCGCAGCGGTGGCGCTCGCCGCGGCAGGCTGCGGCCGCACCGGCCTCGACGCCGAGCTGTACGGCGAAGAGCCCGGCGCCGACGCGGGGCGCGACGCGAGCGGCGACGCCTCGGACGCGCGGCTCGACGGCGCCGACGGCGCCGATGGGGACGCCGCGGACGACGCGCGCGACGGGGACGCGGACGCCGACGCCGACGCCGCGGGCGATGCCGAGGTCGGGGCGCCCTGCGTGACGACCGGCGCGTGCGTGGACGGCGACTTCTGCACCGACGACCTGTGCATCGCCGGGCACTGCCAGAACCCGCGTCGCGACGACGACGGCGACGGCCACGTGGGCGTGCGGTGCGGCGGCGACGACTGCGACGACACCAACCCGCTCGTGTCGCCGGGCCGCCCCGAGGACTGCTCGGACGGCTTCGACGACGACTGCAACGGCGCGATCGACTGCCAGGACACCACTTGCCTCGGCACCCCGGGCTGCGCCTGCGCCCCGCGCGAGACCTGCGGCAACGGCCTCGACGACGACTGCAACGGGCGGTTCGACTGCGACGACCCCGCCTGCGCGTCCGACCGCGCCTGCCGCTGCGCGGCGGCGACCGAGCTCTGCGGCAACGGCGTCGACGACGACTGCAACGATCTCGTCGACTGCGCCGACCCGCGCTGCGCGGGCGCCTCGGCGTGCTCCTGCAACGGCCGACCGCCGGCCCCCGAGGCGTGCACCAATGGCGTGGACGACGACTGCGACGGCAAGGTCGATTGCCAGGACCCCGATTGCCTCGTCGCGCCGGCGTGCTCGAGGTGCACCACGGAGCTCTGCCAGAACGGGCTCGACGACAACTGCGACGGACGCATCGACTGCGCCGACCCCAGCTGCTTCTTCGACCCCGCGTGCGACGCGCAGCCCGAGCTCTGCAACAACGGCAAGGACGACGACCACGACGGGCTCATCGACTGCCACGACCCCGACTGCCGAACCAACCCGCTCTGCGTCTCGCAGCACGCGAGCTGCCTGACGCCCAAGCTGCTCGCGGCGAGCGGCACCTACACGGGCGACACGACGGGGTTCGTCGGCGAGACGACCGGCTCGTGCGGCGGCGCCGCGGGCGAGGCCGACTTCTACTTCGTCGTGCGGCAACCGACGCGCGTGCACCTCGACACGGTGGGGACGGCGTTCGACTCCGTGCTCTACGTGCGCACCGGCGCCTGCCGCGCGGGCCACGAGATCGACTGCGACGACGACAGCGGAGGCAACCACGCCGCGTCGCTCGACATCCCGATCCTCTATCCGGGCACGTACTACGTGTTCGTCGACGGCTTCACGATCGACGCGACGCAGGGGCCCGACGAGGGGGCGTACGCGCTGCACGCCGACTTCACGGCCAACCCCACCGAGACCTGCGACAACGGCATCGACGACGATGGCGATCGGTGGGTCGACTGCGCCGACCCCGACTGCGCGTCGGTCGGCAAGTGCGCGCTCTGCCGCGGCGGTCAGCCGCCGCGGCCGGAGATGGGCGTCGGCGCGTGCACCGACGGCGTCGACGACGACTGCGACGGCGAGGTCGACTGCGCCGACAGCGACTGCCACGCGAGCGACTACTACTCGACCGAGTGCTGCAACGGCCTCGACGACAACGGCAACGGCATCGTCGACGACTTCTCGTGCCGCTGCGCGAGCGACGCCGAGTGCGGCGGGGGTCAGCTCTGCTACGGCCACACCGCGTCGGCGTGCGGCGACGCCTGCACGGGCTACGTCGGCGACATCTGCCCCTACGTCGCCTCGGGCTCGGCGTGCTCGCCCCAGACGTCGCAGTGCGAGTTCCCGCCCTGAGCTTCCGGCGCGGTTCTGCGCTAGGTGATGGGGCCCCGACGCCACCAGAAACGAGACCCGTGAGCCCCCTCGACACGCACGACGCCCCGCACGCCTCGCCCCCCCCCGCCCGCTCCGACGCCGAGCTGCTCGAGCGCGCCCGCGTCTCGTCCGACCGGCTGCGCGCGGGCATCGCGCAGACGGTCGTCGGGCAGAGCGAGGTCGTCGAGGCCATGCTGCTCACGCTGTTCGCGCGCGGGCACGCGCTGCTCGTCGGCGTGCCGGGGCTGGCCAAGACGCTGCTCGTGTCTTCGCTGGCGCAGGCGCTCGACCTGTCGTTCGGGCGCGTGCAGTTCACGCCCGACCTGCTGCCGGCCGACATCACCGGCACCGACGTGTTGCAGGAGGTGTCCGGCGAGGGGGACGGCCTGCACGCTCAGGCGCCGCGCCGCACGCTGAAGTTCCTGCCGGGGCCCATCTTCGCCAACCTCGTGCTCGCCGACGAGATCAACCGCACGCCGCCCAAGACGCAGGCCGCGCTGCTGCAGGCGATGCAGGAGCGCCGGGTCACCGTCGGCACCACGACGCACCCGCTGCCCGACCCGTTCCAGGTGTTCGCCACGCGCAACCCCATCGAGCAGGAGGGCACGTACGCGCTGCCCGAGGCGCAGCTCGACCGCTTCCTGCTCGAGATCCACGTCGATTACCCCTCCGAGGCCGACGAGCTCGAGATCGCGCGCCGCACCACCTCGGGCCGCGTGCCGGCGATCGAGCCGGTGCTCCACCTCGACGACGTGCGCGCGCTCGGCGCGCTCGTGCCGCGCATCCCCGCGACCGACGAGGCCATCGCGCTCGCCGTGCGCCTCGCGCGCGAGACGCGCCCCGGAGCGTCGCGCGTGGCCGAGGTGAAGGACTACGTCCGCTTCGGCGCGGGCCCGCGTGGCAGCCAGGCGCTCGTGCTCGCGGCCAAGGCGCGCGCCGCGCTCCACGGCGAGGCCGCCGCCGACGTCGACGACGTGCGCGCCCTGATCGTGCCGGCGCTGCGCCACCGCCTCGTGCTCGGCTACCGCGCCGAGGCCGACGGCGTGCGCGACAGCGACATCCTCGCGGCCGTCGCGCGGGTCGCCGAGCGCGGCTGAGTGGGCGCCGTGCGCGCGAGCGCGGCTGAGGTGAGCGGCGCGCAGTGGATGCGAGCGTGTTTGAGCGCGCGCGGTGGCGGCCGGGCCGGTTGTCTGCTGAAGTGTGAGGGTCGTGGCTCCGAAGTCCGAAGCGCGCTCCGAGGGTGACCGCCCGTCGCCGGCAGGCGCGCTGCGCGCCGTGGACGAGGCGCGCTCGAGCGCGTCGGGCGCCGAGGGGCCGGGCTCGGGCGCGCTCCAGCCGCCGCCGTCCGGCCCGTGGCGCTCGTACAAGGAGGACGTCGCCGAGATCGCCCAGCGCATCGTCGACGCGCAGCGCCCGATCCGCATCCTCCAGGCGCTGCGGTGGGAGCCCACGGTCGAGGAGACCTTCCGCAAGGCGCGCTACCGCGAGCTTCCGCGCGTGGGGCCGGCCGACTACGCGAAGGTCGAGCTCGGCTTCGAGCCGCGCGCGAAGGAGGAGGAGTTCGAGGCGATCATGTCCGACGTCGAGCGCACGCTCGGCGCCAAGGACCCACTCGCGCACATCCTCATCGCCACCGCGTCGGAGTACCGCGACGTCGTGCGCATGCTCGTTGCTCGTGGGACGCCCGAGTTCTACGCGGTGGGGCGCAAGCTCTACGGCTCGCCGAAGGACAAGTTCCCCGACGGCAAGACGACGGTGCGCGACTTCGGCCTCGTGCTCTACGACATCCTCACCGCGATCTCGGGCGAGGACCTCGGGCCGGTGCAGCCGCGCGACATCTCCGCCGCGGAGACCGCCGAGGCGCTCAACCTGCGCTTCGAGGGCTACTTTCACGACGCGAACATCCAGGTGCAGGTGGACGACACCATGCTCGCCGACGCCGCCGCGGGCAGCGACTACGTGAAGATCCGCAGCGGCGCGACGTTCGCGCGCCGCGACGTCGACATCCTCGAGGTGCACGAGGGCTGGGTGCACGTCGCCACCAGCCTCAACGGCCAGGCGCAGCCCGTCGCCAAGTGGCTCGCCAAGGGGCCGCCGCGCACCACCGCCGCGCAGGAGGGTCTCGCCGCGCTGCTCGAGGTCCTCACTTTCCGCAGCTATCCGCGCCGCGCGCGCAAGCTGAACGACCGCATCCTCGCCGTGGACAAGGCCGAGGACGGCGCCAACTTCATCGACGTCTTCGAGTGGTACCGCACCGAGGGCTACGAGGAGGACGAGTGCTTCGCCAACACGCGGCGCGTCTTCCGCGGCGGGCTCGTCGAGGGGGGCGCCCCGTTCACCAAGGACGCCTGCTACTGCAAGGGCATCGTGCTCAACTACGCGTTCATCCGCGCGGCGTTCCAGCACAACCGGCAGGAGCTCATCCCCTACCTGTTCGTCGGCAAGGTCGCGCACGAGGACGTGCCCGTGCTCTACGCCCACGTCGCCGACGGCGTCGTGCGCCCGCCGACCCACGTCCCGCCGATGTTCCGCGACATGAACGGACTGGCCATCTGGATGGCCTTCTCGAACTTCTTCGCGCGCATGGGGGGCAGCGCGGTCACCGACCACTACGCGCGCATCTTCCGGCGCGGCGAGGTGTGACGCTCGCGAGCCCGCGCGCCCGTCAGGGCGTGAACAGCGCGGCGGCGGTGCCGCCGAGGATCTTCGCCAGCGCGTCGGGCGGCAGGTGCGCGCGCAGCCAGGCGAGCTCGGTGTCCCAGGCGTAGGGCAGGTTGGGGAAATCGCTGCCGTACAGCAGGCGATCGGCGTGGCGCACGAGGAGCGCCGGGTCGGGCGGCGCCTCGAAGTACGAGGCGAGCGCCATGGTCGTGTCGAGCCAGAGGTTCTCGAACTCGTCGAGCATCGCGAAGTGTTCGAGCACCTCGTCGGCGCCGAGGTGCGGCACGACGAGCTTGAGCTTCGGCCAGCGCTGCAGCACGCGGCGCGTGCGCTCGGCGCCGCAGAGCGTGCGCACGTCGACCCCGTAGCCGCCGAGGCAGGGCGCGCGCCCGCTGTGGATGACGACCGGCACGCCTGCCTCGCTCGCGCGGCGGAAGACGGGCTCGAGCCGCGGGTCGTCGGGCGAGAGGCGCTGCACGTGGCAGTGCAGCTTCACGCCGCGCAGCCCGAGCGGGCCGAGCGCCTCGGCGAGGATCTCGTCGGCGTCGGGCTCGCCGGGCAGCACCGTCGCGACCGGCACGACCTCGGGGCTGCGCGCGGCGACGTCGGCGACGAAGCGGTTGAGCACGCGGGCCATGCCGGGGCGGTGGCTGTAATGCAGGGCGATCATGCGCGAGACGCCGCGCGCGCGCAGGAACTCGACCACCTGCTCGGCGTACAGCGGGTACTCGACGTGCCACGCATGCTCGTCGAACCAGCGCCAGATCGCCTCGAACACGCGGGGAGGGAACAGATGCACGTGCGCGTCGGCGACCTCGGCGGAGACCCCCGGCGCGAGGGGCGCCCCCGGCGCGACGCGCGGCTCGGCGGCAGGCGGAGGCGGCTCCGTGGGCATCGACGCGGAGCCTAGCAGCGACCCGAGGCTCGGGCGTCGTGGCCTTCCGCGACGGCGCGCCGTGTGGTACCTCCGGCGCTCGCGCCGCCAAACGCATGGATACGCAAGCGCTCCGCACCGAGATCAAGGCGTTGCTCGTGCGCGAGCTGCACCTCGAGGGGCGCGCGCCCGGCGACATCGACGACGACGCGCCGCTGTTCGGCGAGGGGCTCGGCCTCGACTCTCTCGACGCGCTCGAGCTCGCGATGGCGATCGAGGAGGCGTACGGCGTCCGCATCCCCGAGGGGGACGCCTCGCGCCCCGCGTTCGCCTCGGTGGCGGCGCTCGCCGCGTGGGTCGCCGCCGCGCGCGCGACGCCTCCTGGCGGCTGAGGGGCTCCGCGTGCGCGTCGTCGTCACGGGCGTCGGCATCGTGTCGCCGCTCGCGGCGTCGCGTGAGGCCACCTGGGCGCGGCTGGTCGAGGGGCAGCGCGCGTACGCGCCGCTCACGCTCTTCGACGCGAGCGACTACGCGTCGGCCGGGGCGTGCGAGGTGCGCGGCCTGCGGGTGTCGGACGTCGCGCCCGCCGGCGAGGCCGCGCTGTGGTCGCGCACCGACGCGATGGCGATGGTGGCGGCGCGCGAGGCGCTCGCGCACGCCGCGCTGCGCGGCCCCGACGAGCCGCTCGACCTCGTCGTCGGTGGCACGACCGGGGGCATGTTCGAGCACGAGCTCGCGCTCGCGGCGATGGCCGGCGACGAGCGCCGACGCGAGCCCTCCGCCTCGATCGCGGGGCACCCGCTCGGCGCGACGGCGGCGCGGCTCGCGTCCGTGCTCCCCCTCGTCCGTCGCGCGCGGACGGTGTGCAGCGCGTGCGCGAGCGGCGCG
>CAITLX010000682.1 GCA_903893335.1 uncultured delta proteobacterium
CTACATGTCGTGGGCGGCGCAGGGGCTGCCCGTCGTGGCGCCCGATTACGCGGGGCTCGGCACCGACGGCATCCACGCGTACGCCAACTGGGCCGACCCCGCGCGGTCGGCCATCGACGGCGTGCGCGCGCTGCGCAGCCTCCTGCCTGCCTCGCGCCTCGACGGCGGCACCCTCGTCTACGGGCACAGCCAGGGGGGCGGCATCGCGCTCTCGGTCGCTGCCCACGCCGACGAGGCGCCCGACGTCGACCTGCGCGCCGTCGTCGCCTTCGCGCCCGGGTACCACTTCATGAACCTGGTCGACGTGATGCGCCTGCGCACCATGCAACTGACGCCCGCGTTGAGGGCGCTCGCCGCGATGTACCTCTACTCGGACCTCGCCAACCTCACCGACGACGCGACCCACTACGGCGACGGGTTCGCGGCGGATGTGCGCGGCCACATCGACGATGTGACGAGCTCGATGTGTTACACGTACATCATCTCCACCCTCGACGCGCCCTCTGCGGGCTACGTGCCGCCGGCGACGGTGGGCGCGGCCATCGATTCGACCTTCTCCGCCGCCGCGCTCGACTGCGCCGACCACGGAGTGTGCTCCGGCCTGACTGGGGCGTGGGTCGCGCGCGACAAGGCGAATGACCCCCACCTCTCGGCCGCCGGGCCGCCGGTGCTCATCGTCGGCTCGACGGGCGACGAGCAGGTGTCGCAAGGGCAAATCGGCTGCGTCCTCGACGCGCTGCAGAAGGACGGCGTGACGCCCGATCTCTGCATCCAAACCGGCGACGACCACCTGAAGATGGTGGCGACCACCACGTCGTACGGCTTCTCGTGGGCGCTCGCCGCGTCCACCGGCGCCGCGCGGCCCGCGTGCACCAGCGACACGAAGCGCGTGCCGTGCGCGTTGTTCTGATCTGCGGGCGACCGTCAACCCGTGGAGCCCGCGCGCCACGACTCGTCCGGTCGAGATCGGAGCATGTCTGTGAATGAGGTTCGTTTGCTCGGGCGACCGTCGCTGGTCGCGGCAGCGCTCGCGTGCTCCGCGTTGATCTCGCCGTCTGCGGCGCGGGCCGACGCGTACGACTCGCTGTTCAAGACGTCTCCACCTCCGCCGGCCCCAGCGCCCACGCCTCGTCCCGCGCCGAACACCGCCGCGCCAGCCGCCGCCGCTGCGCCCGGAGGCGCTGCCTACGATCAACTGTTCAAGCCTCCGCCGACGACTGCGCCGCCCGAGGCCGCGCCGCCGGCAGCACCCCCCACAGCCGTCGCGGGCGAGGCGGCCAAGCCGGCCGCCCCGCCGCGCGCGGAGCCGCCGCCGGGCACGGCCATCGAGGTCTCGCTCCGCCCTCTCTACGGGTTCTGGTTGTCGGGGTCGGTGGCCGGCACGCCGGTCGCCGAAGTCTTCAAGCCGGGCGCCGGCATCGCGGGCTCGCTCGGCCTGCGTATCGGCTCCACGTGGGTGTTGTTCGCCGAGGGGGAGCGCGTCGCCTACGGGGTCGGCGACAGCAGCCCCTATGCGGCGGTCGGAGCGTCGAAGTCGTACGGGCAGGGGTTCTGGGTCGGCGCGCGCGCGCGCACTGCGGGCAGCATCGGCCTGCTCGGCGACCTGGCGGTCGGTCACAGCGTGCTCCACCAGGAGACGCGCGATGGAGAGGGCTCGTTCGATCTGCCGTCGTTTGCGGCGCGTGTCGGCGCCGGGGGGTCGCTGCGCGTCGCGCGGATGCTCGCGCTCGAGCCGATGCTGACGCTGTCGGCGGCGCAGCTTCAGACGTTCGATCTCGCGACCGCCCGCACGGGTGCGGCGAGCGACACCTCGAGGTCATTGGCGTTCGCGCTCTCGGCCGGAGTAGCTGCGACCTTCGACTTCGAGCTCTGACGATCAGGCTCGGGGGCGGCGCCCGACGCGCGAGGAGGACGGCGCTGCTCGTCAATCCAATCCCCGTCTGTGCACGAGGGCGAGGCGTTCACCGTGTCGGGGGTGAGGCTGGGGCAGCGGTCGGCACCTTGGGCTTCAACCACCAGGGGACAGCCTTCGGGGGAGCGGGCGCTGCTTGCGCTGTTGGCTGGACACCTGGGGTCGGTGCCGCCGCAGGTGCAACTGGCGGCGCCGTGGTCGGGGAGGGCGGAGGCGTGCTGCCTGCGGCGGGGGTCTTCGGCTTCATCCACCAGGGCACCTTCTTCTCGGCAGCCGCTGCGGCCAGGGCCGCGCCCTTGGGCGCCTCGTCGGGGCAACCGTCGCCGTCGAGGTAGCCATTCTTCGTCTCGGGGTCGCTCGGGCAGCGGTCCACGTCGTCCGTGACACCGTCGCCGTCGCGGTCGCCGGCCACGCCGACGACGTCTGCTCCCGCCGAGCCCTTGAACTTCACCAGGCCCGAGCCCTCGAAATGCGGTTGCCCGCTGTCGGGGGGCGCTGCCGGCATGCTCCGCACGGCAAGCTCAGTGTCGGCCCGGGTGATCTGCTCGGGGGTCGAGTCGAAGAGCCCGATCTGCACCGCGCCAGGCGGGTCGCCGCGGAAGGTCACACGCGCTTCGTAGCTGCCCGGCGAGAGCCCGCAGAGGTCCAGGCCGGCGTCCGGCGCGGTCCGGCGATCGCGCGCGACGAGCGCATTGTGCAGGGTCGCCACCTCGCCGCGCTCCGCGAAGAGGTCGAGGTTCGCGTTGGCCGAGCGCTCGGACGGCGTGACCGCGAGGGTGAAGCATCGCGAGGCGGCGCCCTCAGGCAGCGTGACCGACACGACGTAGGGCTTGGCCAAGCGACCGGCGCGCTTCTCCTCCACGTCGGCGAGCAGCTTGACGTATCGGTCATTGGCCGCGCGCCGCGCGACGCTCACGAGCCAAGACCGGCTCCCGGGCTGCAACGTGCCGACGTCGCCGCTGGCTCGGTGCTCCTCGGCCCACTTCTGGATGGCCGCGTCGACGAGCGGCACCATCGCCTTTGCGAGCGTCGCCTGCACGAACTCCGGAGTGGGCGGTGAGGCCTTGTGGCCCATCAGCTTGTGCTCGGGGCTCGAGGGTGTCTCGACGTCGCGCGCGTCGAAGGGCACCTGCACCGTCGAGACGGCGTGCGCCTCGGCGCCACCGACGATGGGGCGAACCGAGACGGTCGCCTTCGCCTCGCCGCGTCGCCGCAGCACCGTCGACTCGTACTCGTACGTGCGCTGATCATCGACCTCGATCTCCTGCGGCGTCGAGGCCAGCGTCTGCTCGGCCTGTGCGAGCCGAGCCACGGCGCCGTCGATGCGCGCCTTCGCGACGCCCGCACCCGCAGCGTTGGTGCCGCCGCCGCAGGCTGCGCCGGCGACCAATCCGCCGAGCCATCCGCCGGCCTGGTCGCCGATCTTCTTGCAGGCCGCCTCGGCGACGTCGGCCGCCTTCTGCGCGCCCTGTTCGATGAGTTTCGCCTCGGTCTTCGCGCTGTCGATGTCGTGGCGCGCCTGCTCGAGCGCCTTCTGCGCGGCGTCGTAGGCGTCGTTGTGCGTCCGCTTCGTGCCCGCGGACCAGTGGTGCGTCCCGTGCTCCTTGGTGGTCTCGAGCTCGGGGATGTTGAACGCGACGTCGAGCTCGACCACGTGCGTCGCGGCGCCGAACGGCGCGTCTCGTTCGCGCAGCAATCGAAAGCCACGCTTCGCGCGCTCGCGCGTGAGCGCAGGGTCCGCGCTCGCGACCTTGGTCGCCTCGTCGAGCGCGGAAGCGAACGCCGTGCCTGCCGCGCCGCGTGCGCGCAGCACCGCGGTCACGCGGATCGCGTTCTCCGCCGCGACGAGCCGCTGGCCGACGAGGTGGAACGCGTCGACGATGCGGTCGCGCACGAGCACCATGCGGCTCGGACCGTAGGGGCCGGAGCCGCTCTCGGGCTCCCAGCGCACGACGGGCATGCGGCACTCGAGCCCCGTCTCCTTGCCCATCGCGTAGCGGCTGCACAGGGTCGAATCGATGCCCGCGACGGTGCGCACGGCGTCGAGGCCGACGGCTGGGGGATCGGACTGGTCGGGGGCCGGTGTCGCGAGCCAGTCGGTGAGCGCTGTCGCCTCGCGAGGGAGCGGCGGGGCGTGGTCGGCGCGCACGAAGCAGCGCTTGAAGTCGTCGAGCGGCACGGTGAGCCGTCGCGCGCCGCCGTCGGATTCGAGCTGCAGCCCCACGGTGACGGCGCCGACGCTCCCGTCGAGCATCGCAGTGCGCTCGGGGTCGCGCCCGGCGTAGAGCCCGATGCCCGCGACGGTGTACGGCATGGCCGTCAGGTCGCGAACGCCGCCGAGGATGGGGGTGATCTCGCCGCAGCCGCCGCTCGTGACCGCGAGCTCGACGTGCTCGACCCGCTCGGCGAGCGCCTCGCGCGCCTTCGCCAGCACCTTCTCGTCGACGACGCAGCGCCAGGCGGCGACCGACTTCGCCTCGTCGTCGGCGGGGGGGTTGCGCAGCCAGGTCGTCGCGCCGCTCTCGTCCTTGACGAGCAGCGCGAGCCAGGGCGAGCGGGAGCCGAAGCTGGTCGACTCGCTGCGCGACAGGACCGTGTAGGTGCGGTTGGGGACACCCTCGAAGGAGCTCCAGTCGCTGCCCGGCGGCTTCGGCGCGCCCGGCTCGGTCGTCGCGACGAGCGGCGCCGATTGAAGGCCGCAGACGCCCTTGGTGACCGGCACGGCCCAGCGAAAGGTCTCGATACTCGTGACACGCTGGAACCCAGAGACGCGCGGTTTGTCGCCCGGGTTCAGAATGGCGCCGTTTTCGATGCAACCTGGCGATCCCGCGAGGGCGCCGAGCGAGACCGAGAGCAGCGCCGCGAACCGGCAGCGCGAAGGACCAGAAGGAACCCGATGACGCATGAATCCCCCAGGATGTGGCTCAATCGCGCGTGATGAGCCGACCCTGGGCGACCGTCGTTCTGGTCACCCGCCCCGCCCGCACCGCGACCTGATGGCTACAGGACGCGGGTCGTTTGGCGCAACCTGATTGTTCGTCCAGGCATCGCGTGACCCTGGAAGCGCGTATGGAAGCTGATCAAGCGGGACAGGTTGTCCCTGTCTGGCGTGCGCCGGCGCAGCTCGATCGCGGCCCGGCGGCGCGCCGTCGTTCGTCAGAACGAGCCACCGAGGCCGATCGTTCCTTTGCCAACCGCGACTCCGAGCCGCAGCGGAGCGGCAGCCTTCGTGGCGGGCTCGGTCGTGGTGTCGAAGCCGGCGGCGCGATAGGCGGCAAGCGGAAGGAGAAAGACGGCGCTCAGGCCGAGGCTGAGGACGCCTGCTTTCTGAAGCTCCGCCCCCGTCTCGGGGGTCTTCGCTTGTGGGTCTGCCGCGAGTTCGGTCCCGGCGACGACGAGCGCCACCCCGATGATCCCGAGCGGGATCGAGAGGCCGAGCCAGCCGGTGCTCCCCTCCTGGAGGCGCGGCTGAACCCGCAATGTTCCCACGTCCGCGCGCAGCCGCAGGTCGAGCAGCGAGATGCTGTCGGTGATCTGCCCGGTGGTGCGTGACGTGCGCAGCAAACGCCAACCAGTCGTGTCCGCCAGCGGCCGCTCGCACGGAATGACGCAGACCTCGACGTTGCCCGGGCCGACGACCTGCCACCGCCCGTCGGCGTCGGTGGCGGGGGCAACGAAATGGAGCCCGCCGCGGGCAGCCGCCGGCGGCTCGACCTTGTCCGATGCCGGCTTCGCGGCGGCCCTCACCGGCGAGGGGGCGGACGGGGCGAGCGGCGCCACCGCCGTCGGCGCCGAGGCGGTCGGTGGCGAAGCGGTGGCTGCCGCGGGCGCGGCAGGCGAGGGTTGCGCCCCTGGGGCGGGCGGTGGCGCGGCGCTACGCGAAGCGTCGGACTTCTGGAAGAACTGCTCGAAGCTTTGCGCCTGTGCTGGGCGCACCAGCGAGAGCAGGAGCAGCCCTGCAAGCAACGCGTGAGGGTCGAGACGGCTTCGGCTCATGTGCAGATCGGTGCCTCGTGCGGTGTCCGGTGTCGCGGGAGCGGGTTCGCCCGTCGAGTTCAGGGTAGAGGGGAGGCCGGTGCGCCGGGCGTCGTCGTCGGCGCGACCGCGGGCGCCTTCGGCTTCAACCACCAGGGCAGCGCCTTGCTGGTGCTGGCCGCCGGGGGCGCAGGCGCAGCCGCGGGCGGTTGCTCGGTCGGCGTTGCGGGCAATGCAGGCGGAGGAGACGCCGGGGTCGCCGCAGGCGAGCCGCCAGCGGGCACCTTCGGCTTCAGCCACCAGGGTTGCTTCTTGACGGGAGGCGCCCCAGGCGGCTCGGCAGAGGCTCGTGCGTTGGTAGGATTGGGGGCATCGACCGCGAGCGGCGGCGCCGACTTGGCGGCCACGCCGACGGGGGGGGCGCCGCTCGGCGCGTCGTCGGGGCAGCCGTCGCCGTCGAGGTAGCCGTTCTTCGTCTCGGGGTCGCTGGGGCAGCGATCGAGGTCGTCGGTGACCCCATCGCCGTCGCGATCGCCCGCCATGCCGACGACCTGGGCGCCCGCCGAACCTTTGAACTTCACGACCCCGGAGCCGTCGAAGGTCGGGGCGCCCTCTTCGGGGGGCGCGGTGGGGAGGCTGCGCACGGCCAGCTCCGTGTCGAACCGTGTCGTGCGGCTCGGAGTCGAGTCGAAGAGGGCAATCTGCACCGATCCCTGCGGCTCTCCGGCGAACGTCACGCTCGCGGCGTAGCGCCCGGGTGGGAGGCCGCACAGGTCGACGCCAGCGTCGGACGAGGTGCGACGGTCGCGCGCGACGAGCGCGATGTGCTTGGTGGCGGCCTCGCCCCGCTCGGCCGCGACCTCGAGGTTGACGTCCGCGGAGCGGTCGGACGGGCTGGCGGCGATCGTGAAGCAGCGCGACGGCGACCCCTCCGGGATCGTGATCGGCACCACGTAGGGCTTGGCCAGGCGATCGGCGCGGCTCTCCTCCACGTCGGCGAGCAGCTTGACGTATCGGTCATTGGCCGCGCGCCGCGCGACGCTCACGAGCCAAGACCGGCTCCCGGGCTGCAGCGAGCCGACGTCGCCGCCGACTCGGTGCTCGTCGGCCCACTTCTGCACCGCGGCGTCGACCAGCGGAACCATCGCCTTCGCGAGCGTCGCCTGGACGGTCTCGGGCGTGGGCGGCGAGGCCTTGTGACCCTCCAGCTTGTGCTCGGGGCTTGCCGGCGTCTCGACGTCGCGCGCGTCGAACGGCACCCGGACGGTCGATACCGCGCGAGCATCGACGGCCCCCGCGATCGGGTGCACCGAGACGGTCGCCCGCGCCTCGCCGCGTCGGCGCAGCACGGTGCTCTCGTACTCGTAGGTGCGCTGGTCGTCGATCTCGAGCTCTTGCGGCGTTGCGTTCGCGGTCTGCTCGGCCTGCGCGAGCTGGGCAGCCGCGCTGGTGACTCGCGCCCGCCCGACGCCGTCGCCCAGGGCGCTCGCGCCGCTGCTGCAGGCGGCCCCGGCGGCCAGCCCGCCGAAGAAGCCGAGCTGATCGCCGACCCTCTTGCACGCGGCCGCGGCCAGGTCGGCCGTCTTCTTGGCCCCCTCCTCGAGGAGCTTCGCCTCGGTCGTACGGCTCTCGAGGTCGTGGCGCGCCTGCTCCAGCGCCTTCTGCGCGACGTCGTAGGCCTCATTGTGCACGCGCTTCTTGCCCGCCGACCAGACGTGCGTCGCGTGCTCCGTCGTCGTCTCGAGCTCGGGGATGTTGAACGCGACCTCGAGCTCGACGGCGTGCGTCGCCGTGCCCGCGGGCGCGTCTCGCTCGCGAAGGAGGCGGAAGCCGCGCTTCGCTCGCTCGCGCGCGAGCGCGGGGTCGCCGCTCGCGGCCTTGGTCGCCTCGTCGAGCGCGGCAGCGAACGCCGTGCCCGTCGCGCCGCGCATCCGGACGATGGCGGTCAGCCGGATCGCCTTCTCGGCGGGCACGAGCTTCTCGCCGACGAGGTGGAACGCGTCGACGACGCGGTCGCGCACGAGCACCATGCGGCTCGGACCGTACGGGCCGGAGCCGCTCTCGGGCTCCCAGCGCACGACGGGCATGCGGCACTCGAGGCCGGTCTCCTTGCCCATCGGGAAGCGGCTGCAGAGCGCGGAGTCGATGCCCGCGACGGTGCGAACGGCGTCGAAGGCGACGCCCGGTGGGTCGGTCTGGTCGGGCGCCGGCGTCGCGAGCCATTCGGTGAGCGCGGTGGCCTCGCGCGGGAGGGGAGGCGGGTGGTCGGCGCGCACGAAGCACCGCTTGAAGTCGTCGAGCGGCACCGTCAGGCGGCGGGTGCCGCCGTCGGATTCGAGCTGGAGCCCCACGCTGACGGCGCCGACGCTGCCCTGGAGCAGGGCGGCGCGATCGGGATCGCGTCCCGCGTAGAGCCCCGTTCCTGCCACGGTGTAGGGCATGCTCGTCAGGTCGTGGAGGCCGCCGAGGATCGGGGTGATCTCGCCACAGCTGCCGCTCGTGACCGCGAGCTCGACGTGATCGGGGCGATCGGTCAGCGCCTCGCGCGCCAGCAGGCTCTCGTCGACGACGCAGCGCCAGGCCGCGACCGACGCGGCATCGTCATTGCCAGGGGTATTTCGGAGCCAAACGGTGGAGCCCGCGTCGTCCTTGACGAGGAGCGCCAGCCATGGCGACTTCATGCCGACGGTGGTCGATTCCGTGCGCGAGACGACCGTGTAGCGTCGGTTGGGGACGCCCTCGAAGCGTGTCCAGCCGGCGCTCGGTGGGCTCGGGGCGCCGGTCGTCGAAGCGTCCTGCACCGCCGAGATCGTCTCGAGCTCGCAGATGCGCTTGGTCACCGGAGCGGCCCAGCGAAAGGCCTCGGCGCTCGTGACGCGCTGGAAGCCCACGACACGCGGCTTGTCGCCGGGTCGCAGCGCGACGCCCTCCTGTCGCCAGACGCAGTCGAGCGAGGCGACCGTGCTCGTGAGCAGAAGGGCCCAGAGGCTCGCGGACAGGCTGCGCAATCGGCCACGACGGAGCAGGCTACGCATTGGCCTCCAGTAGACTGGGGCGGAGCCACCGGCAACCGCTGAGCCTTTCAGCCAGGCTTTGCTGTCATTGCGCCCTATCCGCTCGTTACCGCCGTGCCGATCTCCTGACGCAGCTTCGCGTAGCGATCGCTCGTCACGAACACGAGCAGATCGTCCATGCGCTCCTTCACCTCGCTCTCGCTCTCGAGCGTGAGCATGCGCTCGGCGGCGCCGAGATCGGCGGCGAGCAGCAGGCCGGCGCGCGAGGCCGTGCAATCGGCGGCCGTGGCCCAGCGGCGCAGGTTGGTGCGCCCCCCCTCCTCGACGAAGCGCAGGAAATGCCCGCGCAACCGGTCGATGGCCGACGGTTCGAGCACGGGCTCGATCGCCGCCGCGATCGGAGCGACGCGCGATTTGAGGTCCGCGCTGAGCGGCAACCCCGGGTTTCCGATGTGCAGCGCGGCGAGGAAGATGTCCTCGAGGTCGGGGATCGACGGCACGAGCAGCCGCACGAAGTGCTCCTCGCGGTACCAGGAGAGGTGGCGCCCCGCGACGAAGGCAAGCTCGCGCGCCGAGCGGCCCGAGAGCGCCTGCTTGCCGAGCCGCGACGCGGGGGGAATGCCCGGTAGCATCTCGGCGATCCCCTCGAACGAGGGGTCGGCGTAGAACGGCGGCGCGGGCATTCCGAGGATCGCAGCTCCCCACGAGAAGCAGCGCACTCCCTGCAAGGTCGACTTCGCGGCGTCCTGCTTGGTCGCGGGGTCGGGCTTCGGCAGCGCCTTGTCACGGCGCAGCGCCGAGATGCGCCCGAGCAGCACGGCCGGCGCGACGACGGCGAAGATCTGCCCGGTGAGGACCTCCTCCTCGGGGTGGAACAGCAGGCGCGTCCACGACGAGAGGCTGACCGAGCTGGTCGGCTGGATGAGCCCGGCGGGGGTGTACTGGCGCACGAGCGCGCGCTCCTCGTCGCCCGCGGCGCCGAGGTAGACGAGCGCCTGCGCGGTGGCGTAGCGGCGATCGAGGTCGCCGGCGCGGGTGTGCACGCGCAAGAGCCCGCGCATCGCCTCGACGTCGCGCGGGTCGTGGCGCACGCGGCGCGCGAGGTGCGCCGGGTCGTCCTCGGTGTCCTCGACGCGACCGGCGTCGTCGGCGGACACGTCCGAGAGGTCGACCTCGACGGCGACCTGCGAGCGGGCCTCCTCGAGCTCCCCCTCGAGATCGGCGACGCGCGCCTCGAGGAACTTGATGCGGCGCTCGAGCGCGAGCGTGCGCTGGTCGGTCGCGGGCTCGAGCGGCACGAGCGAGGGGCGCGGCCCCTCCTCGTCGGCGAGCTCGCGGATGACGACGCGGTGGCGCGACTCGTACGCAGCCTGGAGCGCCTGCTCGAGCTTGCGCAGGCGCATGCGGTCGAGCCCGAGGTTGTCGGCGGCGCGGTCGAGGCGCGCGCGCTCCTCGAGCGTGATGATGCCGTCCTCGATGACCTCGGCGAAGAGCTCCTCGTACTGCGCCTCGAACTTGCCGAGGCGCACCGCCCCCGCGAGGTCACCCTGTTCGAACGTGCTCGCGTGCTCGAACGCGACGGTCTCCTGCTCGCTCATGCGCAAGGGCCTCCACCCGGTCGGCGAGACTAGCATTCCCCCTCGGCCCAGCGGGAAGCCCCTGTCGCTGCCGGGCTTCCCCACCCGGCGGGCTTCGGCAGGCTAGACTCGGCGCCGTGCGCGAACCCTCCCGACGCGAGCGCTGGCTCACGTTCCTCATCGTGCCCGCGATCGTCGTCGCGGTGCTGGTGCTGGGCGGGTACACCTTCCGCGCGACCTTCCAGGTCGAGCGGCTCGGCGAGCAGTCGGTCGTGGACGCGACGCTCTCGGTCGCCAACGAGCGCGCCGATCTGCTCGACAAGCGGATCATCGAGGAGGACAACGTCGTCCTGGCCGAGGCCGATCTCGGCGCGCTGCCGCTCGTCGCGCGACGCTGGCTCCCCACCGCGGCGCGCGAGACGCCCACGGTGCGCGCGGTGCTGGTGCTCGACCCGGTGTCGTCCACGCACGACGTGCTCGCGTTCGCGTCGCGCGCCGCCGGCGGGCCCGAGGACGACGCGTTCCGCCGCCTGCTCGTCGAGCGCCTGCTGCCCGAGCTCGAGCTGACGCGCCCGCCGCTCGACGAGCTGCGCCACCTGCACAAATCCGTCGGCGGCCAGAGCTACCTCGTCAGCTACTCGCAGCGCGTGCACGCGGGGCGGCCGTACCTCGTGGTCGCGTGGCACGACGTGCCGCGCATCGTCCACGACTTCATGCCGAGGCTCTACCCCGACGTCGCGGGCTCGACGCGCATGAACGTCGTCGACGAGGACGGCCGCGTCGTGTTCGGCCCGCCGCTGCGCGGCGGCGAGTTCACGGTCGGCAAGCCCTTCCCCACGACGCTCTACAACTGGCGCCTGCAGGTCACGCTGGGCTCGGCCGAGCAGCTGCGCAAGACCGTCGCGCAGCGCCAGCTCTTCCAGAGCCTCATGGTGGGGCTGTCGTGCGTCGTCGTCATCGCGGGCATGGCGGCGGTGCTCATCGCGTCCGAGCGCGACCGGCGCCTCTCCGCGCTCAAGAGCGACTTCGTCGCCAACGTGTCGCACGAGCTCAAGACGCCGCTGTCGCTGGTGCGCATGTTCGCCGAGCTTCTCGCCAGCGGGCGCGTCGCGAGCGAGGCCAAGCGCGTCGAGTACCTGCAGATCATCCTGCACGAGAGCGAGCGCCTGACGGGCCTCATCGACAACGTGCTCGACTTCGCGAAGCTCGAGCGCGACCGCTCGCCGTTCGTGAAGACGGAGGCCGACGTCGCCGACGTGGTCGCGCGCGCGGTCGAGGTCTACCGCTACCGCGCCGAGCGCGAGGGGATCGCCATCGAGGTCGCGGCGCCCGACGCTCCCGCCGTCGCCAGCGTAGACGAGCGCGCCATCGAGCTGGTCGTCATCAACCTGCTCGACAACGCGCTGAAGTACGCGAAGGAGGGCAAGGTCGTGCGCGTCGAGACGCGCGTGGTCGGCGCCGAGGTGCACGTCCGCGTCACCGATCAGGGGCCGGGCATCCCGCCCGACGAGCGGCGGCGCATCTTCGAGCGCTTCGTGCGCGGCGACGGCGCGACGCGCGGCCAGGTGCGCGGCAGCGGCATCGGCCTCGCCCTCGTGCAGCAGATCGCGCGCAGCCACGGCGGGCGCGCGTGGGTCGAGTCCGAGGTCGGGCGCGGCAGCACCTTCGTCGTCGCGCTCGCGGCGGGCCGCCGGGCGTGAGCGCGCGGCGCGCAGCGTGGGTCGCGCCCCTCGTCGCGGCGCTCCTCGCGGCGTGCGCGGGGTCGAGCGTCGAGCCGAG
>CAITLX010000683.1 GCA_903893335.1 uncultured delta proteobacterium
CCCGAGCGGCTCGAGATCGGGCTGCGCGCGTGGGTCACCGCGTTCGTGAAGGACGAGATCACGCGCGACACGCTCGTCAACGAGCCCTCCAAGGCGCAGTTCGTCCTCGAGCCCGGCGCGCGCTTTCGCTACGACTGGGTGCGCCTCGGTCTCGGCTACCTGGCCCCCATCGGCGGTCGCCTGAGCGGCGACACCGGCATCAGCGGGCTGCGCCTCACGGCCGGCGGCGCGTTCTAGCCGATCGTCAGCGCGCTCCGGTCACTTCGGAGCGCGCTCGATCGAAGGCCGCTATTTCGGGGCGAGTTCGACCTTCGCCTCGCGGACGACCTTCGCGTCGCGCCCCGAGACGCGCAGCGAACCGGTGAGCTTACCCGCCGCGAGGGTCGCGGTGAGCCAGCCGGTCATGGCCGACGCGGCGTTCGGGTCGCGCGGCGTGAGCGAGGCGCGCAGCTCCTTGCCGTCGAAGGTGCCCGAGACGACGAGCTCCCCGAGCGGCCCGGCCCCGGTGCCCGAGACGTCGCCGCGCGCGGGGGCCACGAGCAGCTCGAGCGTGCCGGGCCCGACGGCTGCGGCGCCGGGGTCCTGCGTCCACGCCTTCTCTTTCGCCTCCTTCGGGGGCGTCACCTCGCCCACGCGCGCGACGTAGGAGCCGGCCCAGCGGGCCTCGGCCTTGGGTGCCGCGCTCGCGAGCGGCGCGGCCGAGGCGGCTGCCTGCGCGCTCGCGGTGGGCGCGGCGGCGGAGGGGGCAGGCGCGGCTGAGCCAGCGGGCGTCGGGGCGGGGGCCTTGCTGCACGCACTCGCGAGCAGGGCGAACAGCGCGAGCGCGACGGGGCGCGGGCTCACGCCGCACCTCGCCGCACGATGCGCACGCCGAGCTCGCCGTCGACGTCGACGAGATCGCCCCGGGCGATCTCGCGCCCCGCGACGCGCAGCACCACCGGGTCGCCGAGCGGGCGACCGAGCGAGACCACGTCGCCGGGTTGCAGCGCGGCCCAGGCGCGCGCCGCGAGCGTCACGCTCGCCACCTCCACGCGCACGACGACGGGGGCCTCGGCCACCGCGTCGGCGATCGTCGTCACGTCGTGCTCGTCGCTCGTCTCCAAGAAAGCCTCCGTGTCGTGGGCAACCCGCGTCGTGGCCACTACCACGGCGGCGCGCGCGTCGCAGAGTCGCAGCGCGATCGCCGCCTCGGCGAGCGGCGCGACTGCGCGCACCTCGCCGGCCAGCGCGCCGTCGCGCCGCGCGAGCGTCCAGCCCGCGCCCGGGAGCCACACGTCGCCCTGGGCGAGCGACTCGACCTCGGCCCGCGAGCCCACCGACACGGCGCCGACGAGGGGGAGCGCGAGGGGGAGCTCGCCGAGCCGCTCGAGCGCCTCGCGCGAGCCGAGCTCGGGCCCGGCCGCCGCGAGGTCGGCCGCGACGTGCGCGCGCACCGCGTGGCGCTCGCCGCCGACCGTCACCCAGGCGTCGAGCTCGAGCGCGCGCTCGCCGTGGGCGATCTGAGCGTCACTGTGGAGGCCACGGTGAAGCCGATGGAGGTCATCGGCGAGGATGAACTGGCGGACCTCGCCATCGACATGAACCGCATCATCGCGGAGGTGGGAAGCGTCGCCGACGCCTATGCCAAGTCGTCCGCTGCCTTGCGCACGCTCACCGGTGAGGTCGAACGCCTGATCACCGCCGCCAAGAACGGCCGTCTGGACGTGCGGGGCGATGCCGCCTCGTCCGCCGGGTGCTACCGCGACATCGTCGCCGGACTCAACCAGACGCTCGACGCCGTCTCGCGTCCCGTCGACGATGTGCGGGCCGTGATGACGCGCGTCGCCAGTCGTGAC
>CAITLX010000684.1 GCA_903893335.1 uncultured delta proteobacterium
GGCGCCGCCTCGCTCGCGACGTCGGGCGCCGCGTCGGCGCCACCCGCGCCGTCGGCGACGGGGTCGGACGAGGTGCAGCCCCACGCCGAGAGCGCGACGGAGGCGAGGAGGGCGAGGCTGCGCATGGAGGGCTCCGCGGAGGGTGCGTTCGTCAGTTGGGGCAGGCGATGCCGTTGGTCACCGCGAAGCGAATGACGAGCGCCTTCTGGTAGGAGAGCGTGCTCGAACCGCCCACGAGGATACCCCCCTCGCAACCGGGGCGCCAAGCCGCCGCGTGGAGCTGGATCGCGTCGCTCACCGCGTACGGAGCGGCGTTGAGGTTGGGGATCGAGACGCTCACGATGTCGGCGCGGTCGTAGAGGGCGTGCCGGTACTCGAACAGCGTTCCCTCGGTGCCCGACAGCCCGCCGAGCACCAGCGCGCGCCGCCCGTCGGTCGCGAACGAGACCGCGAAGGTGGCGTCGAGCACCGGGACGATCGACGGGGCGGTCTGCCACACGCCGCGCTCGAAGCGAAAGAGGCTGCCCGACGACCACCCCACCGCGAGCGCGTAGTCGCCCTGCGGCCTCGCCGAGAGGCGCGCGGTGTTGCCCACGCTCGCGGGCTCGACGACGAACGCGCCGCTGCCGTCGACGTGCAGCAGCTCGCCGCCGTTGGTGCCGCACGCGATCGGCTGCGCGGGGGCGCCGAACGCGTCGGTCGCCCAGCCGAGGTCGGTGCAGCCCGCCGAGGTCGCGGTCGCCGCCGGGCTGCCGCGCCCCGACGCGGGGTCGAACGGCCAGACGTACGCGAGGTAGCCGCCGCCGTTCGGCTTCTGCCCGAGCAGCCGCGCCGCGCCCCCCTCGGGCGCCACCGCGAGCGCCTCGTACGAGCCGCCGGCGAACGATTGGCCGGCCATGAGCGCGACGGTGCCCGCCGCGTGGTCGTAGAGGTAGACGCGCCCCTCGGGGGCCGACGCGACGTTCCCGAGCAGCACCGCCGTCGCGCCCCCCGCGACGAACGAGACGGCGCGCCACGACACGGTCGCGCCCACCGACGCGATCTTGGTCAGCGATCGCGCGACGGGGTCGTAGCGGTAAACCGCATCGGTCGCGTTGAGCACGAGCGCGTAGTCGCCCGACGGGTGCCACGCGGCGGCCTTCGGATCGACGAGCCCGTACGCCGCGACCGCGTCGTACTGGTAGACGCCGATGGACGCGGGCGCGCTCGCGTCGGCAACAGCGTGGTCGGCCGACGCATCGACAGCTCCATCGACGGCAGCCTCCGCGGCCACGTCCGCGCCCACGTCGGTCGGGCTGTCGGCAGGCGCGTCGAGCGGCGCGTCGGCGGCGTCGCCCGCGACGTCGAGCGTCACGTCGCCGCCGGTGTCCGCCGAGGTGTCGGCGGCGTCCCCGTCCACCGCGTCGGCGTCGCGCGCGTCGAGGCTCGCGTCACTGCCCGCGTCACGCGCCTCGAACGGCGGCGCTGCGCCCTCCGCGCAGCCCGCGACGAGCAACCCCAGCCCGACGACGAAGACTCCCCTCACCTCCCCGGGAGGGTACACGCGATCAGGCGACGACGGACATCGGGGGCACGACCCAGCCGCCGAACGCGCGCTCGAGCTCGAGCGCCACGGCGATGGTCACGTGGTCGTTGTCGTGCACCGCGCCGACCTGCACGCCGAGCGGGAGACCCTGCGCGTTGAGGCCGAGCGGCACCTGCGTCACGGGGATCTGCAGCGCGTTCCAGATCGCGGTGTAGGCCCAGCGAATGGGGGGCATGAGCGGCACGTAGTGGCGCGGCGCGGGGCTCGCGTACGAGGGGAAGAGCAGCACGCCGTGCGGCCCGATGCGCTCGACGATCTCGGCGCGCAGCTCGCGCCCCACGCGCGCGGCGCGCTCGGCGCCCGGCAGGCGCTCGGCCCACTTCTCGACCATCGCGAGCACGATCGCCGGCAGCGTGTGCGGCGAGCGGCGCGCCGCCCAGCGCAGAAGCTCGCGCGCGGGGCGCACCTGGCGGCCGTCGCCGAGCAGATCGGCGAAGCTCGTGCCGCCGGCCGAGGACATCATCTCCGACCAGATCTCGAGCGACTGCTTGAGCGCGGGGATGCGCGGGCGCTCGATGCGCGCGCCGAGCCGCTCGAGGTGCGTCGCGACCCGCTGCTGCGCCTCGCGCAGATCGCGCGTGACGCCGACGAAGCCGTTGTCGGCGATGTCGACCACGCGCAGCGTGGAGAGATCGACGTCCGCGGGGTCGAGCAGCGTCGCCTCCTTGCACACCGCGTCGAAGCCGTCGGGGCCCGCGAGCACGCGCAGCAGCGGCATGAGGTCCTCGGCGCGTCGGCAGAGCGGACCGGTCGCGAGGCTCGCGAGCGCGCCGGGCCCGGGGCTCGGGTACTGCCCGGTGCTCGGCACGAGCCCGCCGGTGGGCTTGTGGCCGAAGACGCCGTTGAAGAAGGCCGGCATGCGGATCGAGCCGCCGATGTCGGAGCCGAGCCCGAACGGCGACGCGCCCGAGCCGACGATGGCCCCCTCGCCCCCCGAGCTTCCGCCGACGATGCGCGTCGGGTCGTACGGGTTGTTGCTCCGGCCGTAGACGCGGTTGTTCGACTCCATCCACATGCACAGCTCGGACGTGTTGGTCACGCCGATCGGGATGGCGCCCGCGGCGCGCAGGCGAGCGACGGTGGTGGCGTCGTGATCGACCTGCACCGAGCGCCGCGACACGAGGCCCGAGGTGTTGGGCATGCCCACGAGCGCGAAGCACTCCTTGATGGTGCACGGCACGCCGTGCAGCGGCCCGAGCGCCGGCTCGTGCGCGGCGAGGCGACGGTCGGCCTCGTCGGCCTCGGCGCGCGCGGCGACGAAGCGGTCGGCGACGACGGCGTTGAGCACGGGGTTGAGCCGCTCGACCGCGTCGATGTGCGCGTCGACGACGGCGCGCGACGAGACCTCGCGGCGACGGATGCGCCCGGCGAGGTCGATGGCGGACGCGCGGAGGAGGGGCTCGCGGGCTGTGGACACGGGGCGGCACTAGCACGGCGGGGGGGCCGCATCGTGTCTCGCGGGCGCCCGCGCCCGCTCGGCCGCCGCATCGCTTCCGCACCACGGGCGACTCGGTGTAGGGATCGAGGGGTCAGACCGGCCACCGAGCGCCGGGGAGGAACGCATGTCGAACGGCCGCACGGTGATGCAGGTGCTCGAGAGCACCGTCGAGAAGCACGGCGACTCCCCCGCGTTGCGCGTGAAGGAGGGGGGCGCGTGGCGCGCCACCTCGTACCGCCGCTACCGCGACGACGTGCGCCGCGCCGCGCGCGGCATGATGAAGCTCGGCCTCGAGCCGGGCCTCGGTGTCGCCATCATCGGCTTCAACTGCCCCGAGTGGGTCGTCGCCGACGTCGCCGCGATCTACGCGGGCGGCGTGCCGGCGGGCATCTACACGACGAGCACCCCCGAGCAGTGCCAGTACATCGCGAGCCACTGCGACGCGGCCATCGCCGTCGTCGAGGACGCCGAGCAGCTCGCCAAGTTCGTCGCCGTGCGCGCCGAGCTGCCGCGCCTGCGCGCCATCGTCGTGATGCACGGCGCGGCGTCGGGCGAGGGCGTCCACACCTGGAGCGAGCTGCTCGCGCTCGGCGACGCCGTGCCCGAGGCCGACCTCGAGGCGCGCATGGCGGCGCAGAAGCCCGACGACGTCTGCACCCTGATCTACACCTCGGGCACGACCGGCCAGCCGAAGGCCGTGATGATCACCCACGACAACGTGACGTGGACGGCCGAGCAGGCCATCTCGCTGCTCGGCGTCGCCGCCGGCGAGCAGGCCATCAGCTACCTGCCGCTCAGCCACGTCGCCGAGCAGATGCTCTCCATCCACGGCCCCATGCGCCTCGGCGTGTGCGTCTGGTTCGCCGAGAGCCTCGAGAAGCTGGGCGACAACCTGCGCGAGGTGCGCCCCCACTACTTCATGGGCGTGCCGCGCGTGTGGGAGAAGATCCAGGAGAAGATGCAGGCGGCGGGCGCCGCCAACAGCGGGCTCAAGAAGAAGCTCGCAGCCTGGGCGCGCGGCGTGGGCCTCGAGGGGCAGCGCGCGCTCGAGGCTGGGCGGCCGCGTCCGCTCCTGTACGGCGTGGCCGACAAGCTCGTCTTCTCCAAGGTGCGCGAGCGGCTCGGGCTCGACCGCTGTCGCCTCCAGGTCACCTCGGCGGCGCCGATCTCGCGCGACACGCTCGAGTTCTTCGGCAGCCTCGGCATCCCGCTCTACGAGGTGTACGGCATGAGCGAGTGCACCGGCCCCGCGACGATCTCGCTGCCGGGGCGCATCCGCACCGGCAAGGCCGGCTTCGCGATGCCCGGCACCGAGCTCAAGATCGCCGCCGACGGCGAGGTGTGCATGCGCGGCCGGCACGTGTTCAAGGGCTACCTGAAGAACCCCGAGGCGACGGGCGACACGCTCGACGCCGAGGGCTGGCTGCACTCGGGCGACGTCGGCACCATCGACGCCGAGGGCTTCCTCCAGATCACCGACCGCAAGAAGGACCTGCTCATCACCGCCGGCGGCGAGAACATCGCCCCCCAGCTCATCGAGGGCATGCTCAAGGGCATCCCCGTCGTCAGCCAGGCGGTGGTCGTCGGCGACCGCGCGAAGTACCTCGCGGCGCTGCTCACGCTCGACGCCGCGAAGGTCGTGCAGGTCGCCGCCGCGTGCGGCAGCCCCGCCAAGACGGCCGCCGAAGCCGCGACCTGCCCCACCTTCACCGCCGCGCTCCAGCTCGACATCGACGGCGTCAACGGCAAGCTGGCGCGCGTGCAGACGGTCAAGCGCTGGACGGTGCTCGCGGGCGAGCTGACCATCGAGGGGGGCGAGCTGACCCCCACGATGAAGGTCAAGCGCAAGGTCGTGAACGAGAAGTACGCCAGCGAAATCGCCGCGCTCTACCGCGAGCCCTGACCGCCTCGCGCGGCCCTTCGCAAAACGTACGCGACAACGCTCGTCGATTCGCTCTATCGTAGGGTCGATGCGGGTCACGTTCTACGGCGTGCGCGGTTCGATCGCGACCCCTGGTTTGTCGACCGTTCGCTACGGGGGCAACACGGTCTGCGTCGACGTGCGCCTCTCGGACGGCACCGTGCTGGTGCTCGACGCCGGCACGGGCATCCGCGAGCTGGGGCGGGTGCTGCTCGCCGAGGAGCACCGCGGCGTCATCCACTCGCTCATCACGCACGCGCACTGGGACCACATCATCGGGCTCCCCTTCTTCGGCCCCATCTGGCGCAAGGACACGCACCTCGTGTTCCACCCGCTCGCGACGGCCGCGCAGGAGAAGCTGCGCCACGACTCCATCCTGTTCAACGAGATCCACTTCCCGGTGCGCTCGCACGACATCCCCGCGCGCATCGAGCTCGTCGAGCCGAAGGACGAGCGCTGGCGCGTCGGCTCGGCCATCGTCACGCGCATCGCGCTCAACCACCCCGGGGGCGCGCAGGGCTTCCGCGTCGACGACGCCGACGGCGCCTCGCTCTGCTACCTCACCGACAACGAGCTCGCCCCTCCCGGGCCGGCCGCCACGTCGATCGACGAGCTCGCGCGCTTCTCGCGCGGCGCCGGCCTGCTCATCCACGATGCGCAGTACGTCGAGGCCGACATGCCGGCCAAGCGCGGCTGGGGCCACTCGCTGGTCAGCGACGTGCTCGAGCTCGCCAAGCGCGCCGAGGCCGCGACCGTCGCGCTCTTCCACCACGAGCCCGAGCGCGGCGACGCCGAGCTCGACAACATCGGCGTGACGGCGAGCAGCTGGCTCCAGACCCACGCCCCGGCGACCAAGGCCGTGGTCGCGCGCGAGGGCCTCGCGCTCGAAGTCGCGGCTCCGAAGTGACGTCTCCGAAATAGCCCGCCCGAGAGGCGCGGGAATGGCGCGCGGCGACGGCGGGTTGCACCCCCGACCCATGCCGATCCGCCCCACGCTTCGCTCGCCCCTTCCCGTCGTCTGCCTCGCGCTGCTCACAGCGACGGTGAGCTGTCGCCATGCCTCGGCTGCCGCGTCGCCGCCGCCGGCCGCGACGACCACCGCGTTCGCGAGCGTGCCGGCTCCGTTCGCCACGCCGCCCGTCCTGCCCGGCACGCCCGACGTGGCGACGCTGGTCGCGAAGGTCAAGCCGGCGGTGGTCAACATCACGACCGTCCACGAGATCGCGGTGCGCCGCCCCGGCATCGAGTTCCCGTTCGGCTTCGACCCGTTCGGCGGCGGGGGCCCGTCGCGCGGCGGCGACGACGTCGTGCGCCAGCAGTCGCTCGGCTCGGGCTTCCTCGTCGACTCGGCGGGGCACGTCGTGACCAACGCCCACGTGGTCGAGGGGGCCGACGAGGTTCGCGTGCGCCTCGCCGACGAGCGCGAGTTCGAGGCGAAGGTGCGCGGGCGCGACGCGCGCCTCGACCTCGCGGTGCTCGAGCTGGTCGGCGCGCACGATCTCCCGGCCGCGTCGCTCGGGTCGAGCGCGGCGCTGCGCGTCGGCGAGTACGTCGTCGCCATCGGCAACCCCTTCGGCCTCGGGCACACCGTGACGATGGGCATCGTGAGCGCGAAGGACCGCGCCATCGGCGCCGGGCCCTACGACGACTTCATCCAGACCGACGCGTCGATCAACCCCGGCAACAGCGGCGGGCCGCTGTTCGATCTGCGCGGGCAGGTCGTCGGCATCAACACCGCGATCAACCCCAACGGCCGCGGCATCGGCTTCGCCATCCCCATCGACGCGCTGCGCGAGGTGCTCGCGCAGCTCATCGACACCGGGCACGTCTCGCGCGGCCGGCTCGGCGTGCACATCCAGGCGGTCGACGTCGCGCTCGCGCGGGCCATCGGCCTCGACCGCCCACGCGGCGCGCTCGTGCGCGAGCTCGAGCCGGCGGGCCCCGCCGCGCGCGCGGGGCTCAAGGCAGGCGACGTCATCCTCGCCATCGACGGCGCCGAGGTGTCGCGCTCGGAGGACCTGCCGCGCCTGGTCGGCCGCCACGCGCCCGGCACGCGCCACACCCTGCGCGTGCTGCGCGACCGCGCGACGACCGAGCTGTCCATCCAGCTCGAC
This sequence comes from uncultured delta proteobacterium, assembly GCA_903893335.1. Classification (GTDB taxonomy): domain Bacteria; phylum Myxococcota_A; class Polyangia; order Polyangiales; family Polyangiaceae; genus CAITLX01. The sequence continues at coordinate 7,059 of CAITLX010000684.1, forward strand.
GAGCTCGACGGCGATCCCCCGCCGCGCGCGCCCCGCGCGCCGCGACGCTGACCGCAGGCGCCGCGCCCGGGCCCAAAGGCCCCCGCGCGGGAGGCCGGCGAAGTTGCTGGCCCATTGTGCGTGTGGGTATAGAGAGCCCAAGGGATGCGCGACAGGCCGACGCGACGCGAGATGATCCAGCGCCTCGGCGCAGCCGGCCTCGTGCTCGGCGGCGCGGCGCTCGGCGCGGGCTTGCGCTGGGATCGCGGCGGCTTCGACGTGCACCGCGCCGCGGGCGATCGCCAGGTGCGCGATTTTCGCCTCAAGGGCGCGTCTGCGGCCCCCTTGCCCGAGCTCGTCGTCGCCAAGGGGGACCCCGACCCCGCGGTGCTCACCCGGCGCGCGATCGACGCGCTCGGCGGCATGGCGCGCTACGTCTCGCGCGGCGACGTCGTCGTGGTCAAGCCCAACATCGGCTGGGACCGCCTGCCGATCCACGCGGCCAACACCAACCCCACCGTCGTCGCGACCGTCGTGCAGATGGCGTTCGAGGCCGGCGCCAAGCAGGTCGTCGTCACCGATGCCTCGTGCAACGACCCGAGCCGCTGCTTCCAGCGCTCGGGCATCTGGCGCGCCACGCACAACCTCGGCGCCACCGTCGTGCTCCCCGCCGAGCACCGCTTCCGCACGATGCGCCTCAACGGCGACGTGCTCGACGAGTGGCCGGTGTACACGCCGCTCGTCAACGCCGACAAGCTCATCAACGTGCCGGTCGCGAAGCACCACAACCTCGCGAAGTACACCGGCGCGATGAAGAACTGGTACGGCGCGCTCGGCGGCCGTCGCAACCGGCTGCACCAGAACATCGACGTCTCGGTCGCCGATCTCGCCACGTTCCTGCGCCCCACGCTGGTCGTCGTCGACGCGACGCGCGTGCTCGTGCGCAACGGGCCGCAGGGCGGCAACGTCGACGACACGCGCGAACTGAACACGGTGATCGCCACCGCCGATCAGGTCGCAGCCGACGCGTACGGCGTCGGGCTCATCGGCCAGAAGCGCGAGGCCGTGGCCTACCTCAAGATGGGCCACGAGCGCGGCCTCGGCACGATGGAGTGGGAGACGCTGCGCGTGAAGGAGGTGTGAGCGTGCCGCCCGCCGACCCCTCGCCCGCCGCGCCGTCGGTCTGGCGGCGCCTGCTCGCCCGCCGCGCGCCGCATCGCCGGTCGGGCTCGGGCCTCCCCGCGCGGTCGGCCATCCGCGCGCTGGTGTGGGCGCGTCGCGCGTCGCAGGCGGGCTTCGCCGCGCTCTTCCTCGCGCTGCTCTGCGCCACCGCCTTCCGCGGCACCTTCACCGCGAAGGCCGACACGGCCATCCGCATGAAGTGGCCGGTCGAGGGCTTCCTCCTCGCCGACCCCTTCGTCGCGCTCCTCACCGCGCTCGCGTCGCGCGGCGTCTACCGCGGCATGGCGTGGTCGGTCGCGCTGCTCGCGCTCACGCTCGTGTTCGGGCGCGTCTTCTGCGGCTGGATCTGCCCCTTCGGCACGCTGCACCACCTCACCGCGTGGGTGTTCCCCTCGCGCTACGGCAAGGGCGCCTCGCGCGTCGAGGCCAACCACACCCACGGCTACCAGCGCGCGAAGTACTACCTGCTGTTCGCGTTCCTCGCGGCGGCGGCGGCGGGCAGCGCCATCGGCGGGCTCTTCGACCCGATCTGCATCTGCGTGCGCGCCATCGGCCTGTCGGTGATACCCGCATTGCAGTATGTGGGCGGCCACGGGCTCGCGGCGGCCTCGTCGCTCAACGAGCGCCACGTGCAGGCCGCGAGCGACGCGGCGCAGGACCTGCTCGCGCAGACGGTGTGGCAGCCTCGCCAGTTCTACTTCCACCAGTCGTGGTTCATCGGCTCGCTGCTCGTCGCCACGCTGTTCATGAACCGCTTCATCCCGCGGTTCTGGTGCCGCGTGCTCTGCCCGCTCGGCGCGCTGCTCGGCCTCTTCTCGCGCTTCGCCCTCTTCGGCATGGAGAAGGACCACGCGAAGTGCACCGACTGCAACCTCTGCCTCGTGCACTGCCAGGGCGCCGACAGCCCGCAGGGGGGCGTGAAGTGGCGGCAGGACGAGTGCCACATGTGCCTCAACTGCGAGACGGCCTGCCCGGAGGACGTCATCAAGTTCCGCTTCCTGCCGGGGCGCGCGAGCACCGTGACGGCCCCCGACACCGGGCGCCGCACCGCGCTCGCGACCTTCGCCGCAGGCGCCGCGGCGATCCCGCTGGTGCGCATCGCGGACGCCGGTTCGCTCGACGCCAACTACGACCCGCGCGTCATCCGTCCGCCCGGCGCCGTCGAGGAGCGCGCCTTCCTCGAGCGCTGCATCCGCTGCGCCGAGTGCATGAAGGTCTGCCCGAACAACGCGCTGCACCCCGCGCTCTTCGAGGCCGGCATCGAGGGGCTCTGGACGCCCATCCTCATCGCCCGCATCGGCTACTGCGAGCCGTCGTGCGTGCTGTGCGGCGACGTGTGCCCCACCGGCGCCATCCAGAAGATCGACGAGAAGCAGAAGCTCGGCATCGGCCAGGCCCCCATCAAGATCGGCACCGCGTTCTACGACCATGGCCGCTGCCTGCCCTGGTCGATGCAGACGCCGTGCATCGTGTGCGAGGAGTTCTGCCCCACGTCGCCCAAGGCGATCTGGGTCGAGGAGGTCGACGCCGAGGTGCGCGCGAGCACGCCCGGCCCGAACGGCGAGCCGCCCGACATGAAGCGCGTGCACCTGCAGCGCCCGCACGTCGACCCCGCGCTCTGCATCGGCTGCGGCGCGTGCGAGAAGGTCTGCCCCGTGCAGGACAAGCCCGCCGTCTACGTGACGAGCGTGGGCGAGACGCGCAGCAAGTCGAACGTCATCCTGCTCGAGAACACGAACTACAACGCGCCGGGGTGAGCGCGGGCGGAGCGACGCTCAGTCGTCGTCGCCCTCGGCCGGAGGCGGCAGGCCGAGCGCCGCGGCGCGCTCGCGCGCGAAGATGCGGTTGAGCGTGCGGCGATCGATGCCCAGCACGTCGGCGGCGTGCGTCTTGTTGCCGCCCATCTTGGCGAGCACGCGGTCGATGTAGCGGCGCTCGAGCACTTGCAGCGTGGGCCAGTCGCCGGCGATCGTGTCGGCGCCCGGCGCGGGCTCGCCCGCGAGCTCCGCGGGGAGATCGGCGGCGGTCAGCACCCCCTCGCGCGCGAGCAGCATGGCGCGCTCGGTCAGGTGCGAGAGCTCGCGCACGTTGCCGGGGAAGCGGTAGTCGGCGAGCCGCGCGAGGAAGCTCGGCGCGACGTGCGGCACCGGGCGCCCGAGGCGCTCGGCGTGCAGCGCGAGGAAGTGGCGCACCAGCGGCTCGAGATCCTGCTTGCGCTCGCGCAGCGGCGGCACGCGCACCGTGACGACCTGCAACCGGAAGTAGGCGTCCTCGCGAAACCGGCCCGCTGCGACGTCGGCCTTGAGGTCGCGGTTGGTCGCCGCCACGACGCGCACGTCGACCGCGATGGGCTCGCTGCCGCCGACGCGGCGGATCTCCCCCTCTTGCAGGACGCGCAGCAGCTGGACCTGCATCTTGGGGCTGATCTCGCCGATCTCGTCGAGGAAGAGCGTGCCGCCCGAGGCCTCCTCGAACAGGCCGCGCTTCTGCGCGCTCGCCCCCGTGAACGAGCCCTTCTCGTGCCCGAACAGCTCGCTCTCGAGCAGCGACTCGGGGAGCGCCGCGCAGTTGACCGCGACGAACGGGCGCGCGGAGCGCTCGGAGCGCGCGTGGATGGCGCGCGCGACCAGCTCCTTGCCCGTGCCGCTCTCGCCCACGATGAGCACCGTGGCGCGCGTGCGCGCCACCTGCGCGACCGTCTTGTAGACGTCGACCATCGCCGGCGCGCTGCCGACGATCTGCGCGTCGCTCCGCTTGCCCTGCGGCGCGGGCCCCGCGCTCGCGACCAGGCCGCGGCGCGCGATCGCGTCGGCGAGCATCCGCTTGACCTGCGCGGGCTCGACGGGCTTCGGCAGGTAGTCGTACGCGCCGCCGGCGACCGCGCTCATCGCGTCCTCCACGTCGGCGAAGCCGGTGACGAGGATGACCGGCGTCCGCGGGCTGACGGCGTGCACCGCGCGCATCACGTCGTGCCCGGTGCCCTCGGCGAGGTGCACGTCCGAGAGCACGGCGTCGTAGCCGCCGAGGCGCGCAGGCGGCGGCAGGGCCGAGGCGCGATCGACGACATCGACCTGGTAGCCCTCGTGGCGCAGGAAGCGGGCGAGCAGCTCGGCGAGCGTGTCGTCGTCCTCGGCGAGCAGGATGCGCAGCCCCTCGCCGCCCTGCCGCGCCGGGCGCGACGCCTCCGAGGTGACGACCGAGTCGCTCATGGTGGCGCCTCCCGCCTTCGGGACAGTATGCCCCACCGCTTGAGGCGCGGCGACCCACTTCTTCACCGTTCGAGCTGCGTCGTTCGCCATGATTGTGCCCTCTTGCGCTGGGGATGGCCGTCGCATCGCAACTTCCGCGCCGTGGGCGCCGGACCCGCGGCGGGCCGTGCTAACAGCCCTGCCCGTGAAGCGCGCCCTCGCCCCCACGCTCGCGGCGCTGCTCGCCGCCTGCGCCGCCGCCGCCCCTGCCCCGTCGCGCCCCGCGCAGGTCGCTACGGCCAGCCCGCCGGTCGCTGAGCCACCGCCGGCAGCGGCGTCGAGCGCTGCGCCCGTGGTCGCGGCGCCCGAGCCCGCGCCTGCCTCGGAGCCCGCGCCCGCCGCGTGCGCCGACGGCATGGTGCTCGTCGACGGCGAGTACTGCACCGAGCTCGAGATGAAGTGCCTGCGCAGCACCTACGCGCCGCAGAACAAGAAGACGATCTGCCACGCGTTCGCGGAGCCGACCGTGTGCGTCGGGCCCAAGGTCCACAAGCGCTACTGCATCGACGCCTACGAGTACCCCAACCGCAAGGGCGAGCGACCGCGCGTGATGATGCGCTTCGGCGAGGCGCAGGCGCTCTGCGCCGCCGAGGGCAAGCGCGTCTGCACCGAGACCGAGTGGACGATGGCGTGCGAGGGGCCGTCGTACAAACCGTACCCGTACGGCTACGCGCGCGATCCGTCGGCGTGCAACGGCGACCGCACCTACCTCTTCCCCGACATGGAGAAGATCGGCTCGCGCGACCCGAAGCTGCGCGACGCCGAGGTCGAGCGGCAGTGGCAGGGCGTGCCGTCGGGCTCGCAGCCGCGCTGCGTCAGCGACTACGGCGTCTACGACATGCCCGGCAACGCCGACGAGCTCGCGTCGAGCGAGACGCCGCCTCCGCGCAGCAAGTTCGACAACGTGACCACCGGCGGCCCGTGGCTCGACGGCGTGCGCAACCAGTGCCGCCCCAAGATCTACACGCACGACGAAGGGTTTTACTATTACTACCTGAGCCTGCGCTGCTGCTCCGAGCCCGACGGCGCGCCGACCGATCCGCGCGCGCCCAAGCAGATCCGGCGCGGCAAGCCGTGGAAGGGGCCGCGCCGCGGCGGGTGACGCGCGCGGGCGCAGAGGCGTACGGTGGCGCCTCGCCGAGGAGGGCAGCGCCGTGCACGCGTCGATCGTCCGTTGTCTCCGCGCCGCGCCCGTCGCCGAACGGTGCGCCGACGCGGCCACGTTCTTCGCGCGCTTCCGACCCGCCGCGGCGCGCGGCGGCGCCACCATCGACCTCGCGATCGACCTCGGCTTCGCCGCCGACCGCGTGGCGTGGGCCTTCGCGGGCGGCTACCAGGCCGCGCTGCGCGCGCTCGTGCCCGACCTCGCGCCCGACGCGATCGCGTCGCTCTGCGTGACCGAGCAGGGGGGCAACCGGCCGCGCCACGTGCAGACGACGCTCACGGGCGACGGCGCCGGCGGCTTCGTGCTCGACGGCCACAAGCGCTGGACGACGCTCGGGCCCGCGAGCACCACGCTCCTGGTCGTGGCACGCGCCGGCGGGAGCGACGATCGCCCGCTGCTGCGCGTCGCGCGCATCGATGCGCACGCCACCGGCGTCACGATCGAGCGCCAGCCCGACACCCCCTTCGTCCCCGAGGTCCCGCACGCGAGCGTGCGCCTCGATCAGGTGCGCGTGGCGGCCGACGCGCTGCTCGACGGCGACGGCTACGAGCGCTGCGTGAAGCCCTTTCGCACGATCGAGGACGCGCACGTCACCGCAGCCATCGTCGCGTACCTGCTCGCCGAGGCGCGGCGGCGCGCGTGGCCCGTGGCCTTCCGCGATCGCGCGGTCGCCACGCTCGCGAGCCTGCGCGACGCCGGCGCCGACGACCCGTCGTCGCCCGAGACGCACGCCGCGCTCGGGGGCGCGCTCGCCTTCGCCCACGCCC
>CAITLX010000685.1 GCA_903893335.1 uncultured delta proteobacterium
CCCCGCGCTGTTCAAGCGCCCGAGCCACTGAGCCGAGGCGTCAGCCCCTTCGGCTCACGCCTTCTCGGCCTCCGCAGACCTCACGCGCTCGCGGACTCGATCTTCTCGGACCTCACGCGTTCGCCGACTCGACCGCCTCGGACCTCAAGCGTTCGCCGACTCGGCCTGCTTCTTCTGCAGCTTGCGCAGCGCCAGGCGCCGCTTGAGCACGCTCATGCGGTCGACCATGAGCACGCCGTCGAGGTGGTCGTTCTCGTGCTGGATGGCGACCGCGAGCAGGCCGTCGGCCTCGAGCTCGAACGCTCGCCCGCGCTCGTCGAGGGCGCGCACGGTGACGCGCTCGGCGCGGTCGATCTCCTCGTGCACGCCGGGGAACGACAGGCACCCCTCGTTCCAGAGCACCTCGCCGTCACGGGCGACGATCTCGGGGTTGATGAAGACGCAGAGCTCGCTCGGCTCGTCGTCGCCCGCCGTGTCGATGACGAACAGGCGCAGCGCGACGCCGATCTGCGGCGCGGCGAGGCCGACGCCCGGCGCGGCGTACATCGTCTCCTTCATGTCCTCGATCAGCGCGACGATCTCGGGGGTGACGACGTCGATGGGCTGCGCCTTCTCGCGCAGGCGCTTGTCCGGGTAGTGCAGGATCGAGCGGATGGCCATCGCAGCTAGTGTGGTTCGGCTACCACGCCGCGCAAGCTCCGGCAACGGCCCCTCGGGCCCGAGCCGCCGCCGTCAGCGCGCGCCGAACGCCAGCGGGCCCCGCACGTAGACGTCGCTCCCACACAGCTCCCAGCGTGGCTCGAGGATGCGCGGAGCGTCGTTGGGGGTGTCCGGGCCGGCCCAGTCCACGGCGGCCGGGCGCCCACGCGGGCCGAGCAGGATCGGAGCGACGAAGACGTGCAGCTCGTCGGGCAGGCGGGCGGCCAGGAGGCTCCCGGCCAGCTCGGCGCCCCCCTCGACCAGCATCGAGACGACGCCGCGCTGGGCGAGGGCACGCAGGCCCGCAGCGAGGTCGATGCGCCCCTCGGCGGACTGCGCGACGCGCAGCACCTCGACGCCTTGCTCGACGAGCGCCTGCTCGGCCTCCTCGGAGGCCGTCTGCACCGTGATGACCCAGGTCGGGACCTCGCGCGCCGTGGTGGCCAGCTGGCAGGTGGGCGACAGGCGGAGCGAGGTGTCGAAGATGACGCGCGCTGGGCTCGCGCCGGCCACCTCGCGCACTGTCAGGCGGGGGTCGTCGGCCAGCGCCGTGCCGATGCCGATGCCGACGGCGTCGACGCGCGAGCGAATCTCGTGGACCTTGTGGCGTGCGTCGCCCCCGGTGACCCACTTGGAGGCCCCGCTGCGGGTGGCGATGCGGCCGTCGAGCGAGAGGGCGAGCTTGAGCGCCACGTAGGGCAGCCCGGTGGTGACGTACTTCACCCACGGGGCGATGACCGCGCGCGCCTCGCGATCGCGCACGCCCACGATGACCTCGACCCCGGCGGCGCGGAGGCGGTCGGCGCCCCCTCCCGCGACGTGCGGGTTCGGGTCGATGCAGCCGATGACCACGCGCGCGACGCCCGAAGCGAGGATGGCGTCGACGCAGGGGGGCGTGCGCCCCTCGTGGTTGCAGGGCTCGAGGGTGACGTAGAGCGTGCCGCCGCGCGCGCGCGGGCCGGCGAGCCGCAGGGCGACCCCCTCGGCGTGCTCCTCGCCTGCGCGGACGTGGTGCCCGTGCGAGACGACCTCCTCGCCCTGGGCCACGACCGCGCCCACGTGCGGGTTGGGCGACGGGCGACCCTCCTTCGCGTGCGCGAGGGCGGAGTCCATCATCTGCATGTCGAGGTCGGTCGCTGGCATGGCGGAAAGGGTGCCTCGTCTCGGCCGCGGGCTTTACTTCGCCTGCCGGGCCTTCACAAGCCTGCCGAGCTCGTCGACGAACTCGTCGATGTCGCGGAAGGAACGATATACGCTGGCAAAGCGAACGTACGCGACCTCGTCGAGCTCGCGCAGGCGGGCCATCAGCTTCTCGCCGATCGCCGTCGAGCTGACCTCGCGCTCGCCCGAGTCCTGCAGCTCGCGCTCGATGCCGTCGGCGACCGCGTCGATGCGCTCGACGCCCACCGGGCGCTTCTTGCACGCGAGCCGCAGCCCCGCCACGAGCTTCTGGCGGTCGAACAGCTCGCGGCGGCCGTCCTTCTTGACCACCGTCGGGAGCACGTCCTCGACGCGCTCGTAGGTCGTGTAGCGGCGGCCGCACGCGTCGCACGAGCGCCGGCGCCGCGTCACCTCGCCCGTCGCCGAGAGGCGGGAGTCGATGACGCTGCTCTCGAGGTGGCTGCAGAAGGGGCACTTCATCGGGGGAGGGTCACGCCGCGCACGGGGAGGTCATCGGAGGGACGCTGGGCGACGCCGCGGCGTCACGCCACGCGCGAGAGCAGGAGGGAGACGTTGGTGCCGCCGAACCCGAACGAGTTGGACATCGCGTGGTGCACCGTACGCTCGCGCGCGACGTGGGGCACGTAGTCGAGGGGGCACTCGGGGTCGGGGTCGTCGAGGTTGATGGTCGGGGGCACGACGCCGCGGGCGATGGCGAGCGCCGCGAACGCCGTCTCGACCGCGCCCGCGCCGCCGAGCAGGTGGCCGGTCATCGACTTGGTGGACGAGACCCAGAGGCGCTTGCCCAGCGCGTGCTCGCCGAACACGTGCGCGATGGCGCGCGACTCCTGGATGTCCCCCTGCGGCGTCGAGGTCCCGTGCGCGTTGATGTAGTCGACGGCCTCGGCCGGCAGGCGCGCGTCGGCGAGCGCGCGCTGCATGGCCCGCTGCGCGCCAGCCCCCTCGGGCGCAGGCTGCGTCAGGTGGTAGGCGTCGCTCGTCGCCCCGTAGCCGGTCACCTCGGCGAGGATGCGCGCGCCGCGGCGCCGGGCGCGCTCGAGCGACTCGAGCACGAGGGTGCCCGCGCCCTCGCCGATGACGAAGCCGTCGCGGCCGCGGTCGAAGGGGCGGCTCGCGCGCGTGGGATCGTCGTTGCGGCGCGAGAGGGCGCGCATCGCGCAGAAGCCGCCGACCGCGAGCATCGACACGGTGGCCTCCGTCCCGCCGGCGATCATCACGTCGGTGCGGCCGCGGCGGATCCACTCGAAGGCCTCGCCGATGGCGTGCGCCGACGATGAGCAGGCGCTCGACGTGGAGTAGCTCGGGCCGTGCAGCCCCCACTCCATCGACACCTGGCCCGCGGCGAGGTTCGCGATGGTGGCGGGGACGAAGTAGGGGCTCATGCGGTCGGGCCCCCGCTCGAGCGCGATGCGCGCCTGCGCCTCGATGACCTCGAGGCCGCCGAGGCCGACGCCGATGAAGCAGCCCGCGTGCTCGCGGTCGTCGTCGTCGAGCGTGAGCCCCGCGTCCTCGAACGCCATGCGGGTCGCGAGCACGGCGAGCTGCGTGAAGCGCGCCATCTCCTTGAGCTTCTTCTTCTCGAGGAAGCTCGTGGGGTCGAAGCCAGGGACCTCGCCGGCGATGCGCGACGAGAGCGCCGACGCGTCGAAGAGCGTGATGGGGCCGATGGCCGATCGTCCGGCGACGACCGAGCCCCACGAGGCCTCGGTGCCCACGCCGCTCGGCGTGACGAGCCCGACTCCGGTGATGACGACCCGATGCATGGCGAGGGGTGTCGAGCCGGCGCGCGTCGCGCGCCTGGCGGACCGAGCCGCGAGGGCGCGACCCGATCCGCCCGAGGCTCACTTCTTCGCGTTGCGCTCGATGTAGTCGATGGCGTCCTGCACCGTGCGGATCTTCTCGGTGTCGTCGTCGGGGATGTCGATCTCGAAGGCTTCTTCGAATGCGAGCACGAGCTCGACCAAGCCGAGCGAGTCGGCGCCGAGATCGTCGATGAACGAGGATTCAGGCTTGATGACCTTCTCCTCGACGTCGAGCTGCTCCTTGATGATGCGGCGAACGTCTGCCGCTATGTCACGACCTTCAGGCATGAATCCCTCCGGGAGTGCGCGCCCCATACCGCAGCTTCTGGCGCGTTGCACGCTCGAACGGGTGCGCACCTCCGTTCGCGGCGTGCAGGCGTGTCACATGTACATCCCGCCGTTGACCCGGAGCACCTGCCCGGTGACGTAGCCGGCCTCCTCCGAGCAGAGGTAGGCGATGGCGGCCGCGACGTCGGCCGGCGTGCCCGCGCGGTCGAGCGGGACGCGGCTCCGCATCGCGTCGAGCTGCTCGGGGGAGAGGCCGCGGGTCATGTCGGTGTCGATCCAGCCGGGGGCCACGGCGTTGACCGTGATCGCCCGCGACGCGTACTCGCGCGCGAGCGATTTCGCGAGGCCGAGCAGCGCCGCCTTCGAGGCCGCGTACGCCGCCTGCCCCGCGTTGCCCGTCTCGCCGACGACGCTCGAGAGGAACACGACGCGCCCCCAGCGGGCGCGCATCATCACGCGCGTCGCGGCGCGCGCGCACGTCATGGCGCCGCCGACGTTGACCGCGAACGTGCGGTCGATGTCCTCGGGCTTGAGGCGCAGCAGCAGCCCGTCGAACGCGACGCCGGCGCTGGCCACCAGGATGTCGAGCCGCCCGGCGCGCTTGGCCGCCTCGGCGATGGTCGCCTCGGTGCGCGACGCGTCGGCGACGTCGAAGCAGACGACCTCGGCGCTCCCCCCGGCCGCCACGATGCCCGCCTCGACCTCGCGCGCGGCGCTCTCGTTCGAGGCGTAGTGCACGAGCACGTGCGCCCCCTGCCCCGCGAGCCGCTCGGCCGTCGCGCGCCCGATGCCGCGCGACGAGCCCGTGACGAGCGCCACCCTGCCGTCGAGCCGGAACATGCGCCCCTTTCTACCACGTCACCGCGGGGCGCAGCCTGCGACGAAGCGCTCGACCCAGGCGCGCCGCCCCTCCCCCGTCGCCCCCGCCGCGAGGTAGGCGCGCAGGCGCTCGTCGGCCCGCGCCCGGTCGCCCCGCGCGCACGCGACGGTCGCGCCGAGCCGCGCCGCCTCGCGCGCGAACCGCTCCCCGTCGAGACGCCTCGCGGTCGCCCGCGCGAGCAGGTCGTCGGCCACCTCCCACGCCTGCTGACCGATCGCCCTGCGCGCGAGCAGGTAGAGCGGGAGCCCGTCTCCCGGCGCCGCGGCCACCCAGTCGTACAGCGCCGGCAGGGCGACCGCGTCCGACGGCCCACGCTCCGCGGCTCCGACCAGCAGAGCGACGACCGCGGGGCGCGCGACCGCGTCGACCGCGGCGCGGCGCTTCACGTCGACGGTGCGGCGCGCGTCCTCGTCCAGCAGGCGGGCGTCGAGCGCCGCGAGGCGCGCCTCGGCCTCGGCGTACCGCCCGTCGCGCAGATCGCGGTCGGCGAGCTCCCCCTCGGCGCGATCGCGCGCGCTGCGCGAGGCTCGGTCGTCGTGCGCCACGCGCTCGAGCGACGTCCTCGCGTCGCCGTCGCGCCCCTCGCGCGTGTCGCAGGTCGAGAGCGCGAGCGCGAGCGCCGGCTCGTGCGGGTCGAGCGCGCGCGCGGCGCGGTAGGCAGCCTCCGCCCCGACGACGTCGCCCTGTCCGAGCAGGCGGTCCCCCTCGCGGCGGCGCGCGTCGACGACGTGCGGGCAGCGTCGGCCGAACACCGATGGCCGGTCGAAGCGCGCGCGCGCGATCGCCCGCGACCGCTCGGGGATCTCGACGGCGCCGAGCTCGGCGCGAAACCGCCGATCGAGGTCGGGCAGCGTCGCCCCCGTCGCCTCGAGCAGGGTCGCGCCGCCGTACCAGCGGCGCACCGCTTCCATGCCGAAGCGCGCGCGCACCCAGCCGACGAACGCGCCGGCCACGGTGTAGGCGCGCGACGAGTTGTCGCCGAGAAAACCGAGCGCGAACACGCGCGACAGCGGGGGGAGCAGCCCGAGATCGAGCATCGCGCGCGACCAGGCCAGCGGCAGCAGCTCGTCGTCGTCGGGAGCGGCGGCCACCGCGATCCCCTCGATGAGCCCGGGGTTCGGGAGCCAGCCACCGAGCGACGCGCCCACGCGCAGCGGGGCGGCGGCGAAGCTCCCCGCCACGACATGCGCGAGCTCGTGCGCGAGCACCGGGTGCGGGTAGCCCGAGCGCTGCAAGTAGACCTCACGGCGCCACGGCTTCGCGATGTAGGTGTCGCCCGCGCCCATCAGGCGGCGCTTCTCGCCGCCGTCGCGGAAGAGGAACGCCGTGACGCGGCCGGTCGGCGCGACGCCCATCCAGGCCTCGACCTCGGCGAGCCGCGCGTCGCAGTCGCGCGCGAACAGCCGCGCCTCGGCGGCGTCGAGCGCGCGCGCGTGCACGACGTCACACCGCTGCCCCACCGTCCGCCCGCCAAGCTCGTCCGCGATGGTGCCCGCCGTCTGCCAGTGCGAGAGGCGCGCCCCGCACGCCGTGACCGCGACGGAGACCGCTGCGGCCGCGACGCCGAGCGCCGCGAGCCCGGGGCGCCCGATCCAGGCGAGGCGCAGCCGCCCCCCCGCGTCGCGCGCGAGGTGCAGCGCGAGCACCGACAGGGCGAGCAGCGTCGCGACCGAGCCCGCCCGGTAGGTCAGCAGCGGCGCGCCGGGCTCGACGATCGTGTCGTAGAGCGCGCCCGAGAAGAAGCCCGCGAAGGGGTCGAACGCGAAGATCATCGGGCTGGTGAAGAAGCGCGCGACGCTCACCGCCACGCCGAGCAGCGGCGCCGCGAGCGCGAGCGCCA
>CAITLX010000686.1 GCA_903893335.1 uncultured delta proteobacterium
ATCGGCTCCCCGCCGCCCGGTCGCGACCGACGGCCCCGTCGCCCAGCATTGGCGGCGGTACGAGCTGGCGCCTGGGCTCGAGGTTCACCTCGCGAGCCGGTCGTCCCCCGACGCCCGCGATCTCGCGCTCGAGCTGCTCGAGGGTCGCCTCGACGCTAAGCAGTACACCGACCTGGAGCGCTTCGTCGCATTCAGCGATTGAACCCGCGAAGCTGGCAAGCCAGCCCGACGGACCGCGCATTGCCCGGAGCGACAGCATGACCCCCGACCACATCATCGAGAAGATTCGCGCGCTGCGCGCGCTCGCCACGTCGAACAACGTGCACGAGGCGCTCGCTGCGTCCGCCCAGGCCCAGCGCCTCGCGGAGCGTCATCGAATCGACGAGGCCGAGCTCCTCGTGCTCGGCGGTGCGCCCGACGAGGAGGTAACCATCGACGGCACGCCGGCTGTCGAATGGAAGGCACGCGCGGTCACCTGGCAGAGCCACCTCGTCGGCGTCCTCGCCAAGCACAACGGGTGCGCCGTCTACCATGAGCCCGCGCGTCACGCCTTCGAGGACTGGGTCGCGCTCAGGGTCATCGGGCGCCCGTCCGACACCGCCGTCGTGCGCGATTTGTACGCGTGGATCGCGCTCGAGATCGGGCGCCTCGCCACGGCGGCGTCGCGCGGCCAGCGTGCTTCGTGGCGCACCTCGTGGTGCACCGGCGCGGTCGTGGGCCTCGACGAGCAGCTCAGCGCCGCGCGCCAGCAGGTGCGCGCGACCGCGCCCGCGTCGTCCACCGCGCTCGAGCGCATCGACGATCGCGCGACGCGCGCGAATGACCTTCTGCGCGACGTCATCCGTCCTCGCCAGGGCCGGGCGAGCCACGCGAAGATCGACCCGTGCGCCTACAGCGATGGCGTTCGGCACGGCAAGGCGCTCCACCTCGGCAAGGCCCTCTCGCCGAAGGGTCCGGTGCAGGGTTCGCCGCACATCGGGATGCGCTCCTGCTCCGACCGCTGACCACTTCCATCCGCCATTGCAGAGCGCGACACGTCATGACCAACCCGCTTACACCCGCGACGACCGCTCGCTGGCTCGACCTCCTCGCCGGGCCTGCCACTCGGGCTCAAGGCGCCTACACGTCGACGGCGCTCGACCGCCGCTACGTCGCCGAGAGGCTCATCGCGCGCCTGCCGCTGGACGAGCGCGCGCCGTATCTGTGGAGGTTCATCGCGGCAGGCGAACTACCGATGCCCGACGACGCGTCGTTCGAACTCCAGGTCCAGGTGGCGATGGCGATCGGACCGCACCCGAAGGACAGCGGTGGCACTCGCATCGGTTGCGCCGCGTGGCGCGAGGCTGCGCAGCGCGCGGCGTTCGTCTGGAATCCGGGCGCGCGGAGCGCAACCGTCGCCGAGGCGATCCTCAGTGGAACGCCCTACGTTCGCCGCCCTTCGCATACAGCCCGCCCATGGTGGCTTGCCTCGTGGCGGGACGAGCCGTCCGACGGTCCTGCCGTCGAGGCCTGGGCTCACGAGGCGCTCGCGGCGAGCGAGAGCCCCGAGCCAGATTCCGCGCTTCTGGCGACCCTCCTCGTCGACCCGCGCGCGTGCGGGTTCCGCACCGGGTTGGTCTGGGTGCTCGGCGCGCTCGCCCCGAGCGTCATCGCGACGCTGGACTTGCGTCCGGCGACGGACCGCCAGGAGGACGTCGAGGACGCGCTGGTGTGCGCAGCCTGGTCGCTCGACGCACGGCGCCGCGCGGCGCTCTGCATTCCCCTCGCGCGCCTCGACGCAGCCGACCGAGGTATCCGACGCGCTGCCGAGCTCAACCTGCTCCTGGCGGTGGGAGGGCAGCTGGCTCCGTACCCAATGCCAGCCGAGGAGCGCGAGGCGCTCATGCCCACCTTCGGCGACCCCGACGGCATCGAGCTCCGCTTCGGGGCCGAGATCACCCCCCGCGAGCGCGCGGTGCTCGATGTGGCGCTGCCCGAGGACGACGCGCAGTCAGGCGACTACGACAGCCCGCCGGTCCTGCGCCGTCTCGCACGACGAGCGGTCGTCGTCGCGGACGGCGTGACGCCGCTGCAGATCGATCTGTCGGCCTCGGCTGAC
Organism: uncultured delta proteobacterium; assembly: GCA_903893335.1. Lineage (GTDB taxonomy): Bacteria > Myxococcota_A > Polyangia > Polyangiales > Polyangiaceae > CAITLX01. The sequence goes on from CAITLX010000686.1 coordinate 2,099, forward strand.
GAACTCGGGTTGCCGATCGACGTCGTCATCGAGGCCGTCGAGCGCGCTGGTCTCGCCTGTGCCTTCACCCTGACGGACGACGAGGTAGACGTGCTGCCGGGGCTTTCGAAGAGCGATCTCCTGGCGGTCCTCGCCGGCTCCGAGGCGCCACTCGTTCGGCAGCGCGCCGCCAGCGCGTTCGCGAACACGCGGGAGTACCCCTGCGAGTCTCCCTCCTCGAAGGAGCTGCCCTGGTTCGGCTCGGTGGCTGTGTGCGGCACCCTCGATGCCATCGCGGACGTGGTCTTGCCGCGCGCCGTCCCCTATGGGCTCGTCCCGCTGCTGGTGTCCGCGATGGCGTCGCCCTCGACGTTGCCCCACGCGCTGGCTGTCTCGATGCGCTGGGTGCGCGACGCCGCCGTCTCGGTCGATGCGTGGGAGCCCGTGCTCGACCAGCTCGAGTCGCTCGACGTCGTGGGCGGCGGGGTCGAGACCCCGACTCGCGTCCTCCTCGGCGCGCTGGCGGAGCGCGCGCTCGCAGACGCGGAGGCGCCCATGGCGCTGGAACTCGCCTCGCGAGC
>CAITLX010000687.1 GCA_903893335.1 uncultured delta proteobacterium
ACGACCGAGTGGTCGTGGTGCCTCAACGCCGCCGAGTACCACGGCGACGCGAGCGCGAGCTTCGGCACGCTGCTCGCGCGCGACCTCGGCTACACGCCGCTCTGGCTCCGCTACAACAGCGGCCGCCACGTCTCCGAGAACGGCCGCGAGCTCGCCGCTCGATTGCAATCCTTGATCGACGCCTGGCCCGTCCCGGTCGGCGAGCTGCTGCTCGTCGGGCACAGCATGGGGGGGCTCGTCGTGCGCAGCGCCTGCCACTACGCGCGCGAGGGGGGCCTCCCCTGGCCGTCGCACGTGCGGCGCGTCTTCTGCCTCGGCTCGCCGCACCAGGGCACCGCGCTCGAGAAGCTGGGGCACGTCGCGACCACGGTGCTCTCGGCCATCGACGTGCCCGGCACGCAGATCACCGCCCGCATCGCGCGCGCGCGCAGCGCGGGCATCAAGGATCTCCGGCACGGCTCGCTCGTGGACGACGACTGGCTGGGCAAGGACCCCGACGCGGCGAGCGACGAGGGGGCGACGCAGGTGCCGCTGCTCGACGCGGTCGCGTACCACTTCGTCTCGGCGTCGATCACGCGCGACCCCGAGCACCCGCTCGGGCAGCTCGTCGGCGACATGCTCGTGCGCGTCCCGAGCGCCTCGGGGCCGCAGACGACCCGCGACGCCTTCGCCATCGAGACGAGCCACGTCGGCGGCGTGCTCCACCACCAGCTTCAGAACCACCCCGACGTCTACGAGCAGATCCGCCGGGCCTGCGCCGCAGACGCGGGCGCAGCGCCGAACGCGGAGCCCGAAGCATCCCCCTGAGCGCCTCGTCGAGCATTGGGGGGCACGAGGGCGTCGCGGAGGCGCTGCGCTCACGGACCGCGCCAGCGCGCGCCCATGCGGGCACCGAGCCACTCGGCCATGACCTCGTGGCCGCGCGGCGAGAAATGCACGTCGCCCGGCAGGAAGATGGCGTCGAGCCCCTCACGGCGCACCGCTTCGAGCACGACGTCCCAGGCGTCCTCGACCGGGTGGCCCGTCGCGCGCGCGGCTCGCACCATCGCCCCATGCGCCTCGACGGCGCTGCGGTCGAGCCCGGCGAACACGTCGAAGGTCGCGTCGGCGACGCCTGCCGCCCGGGCGATCGCGGGGCGGTACGGGAGCACGACGATGGTCGCGGGCACCCCGCGCGCCGCGACCTCGGCGAACATCGCCCCGAGCAGCCGCCCGCCGCGCGCCGACCGCTCGTCGACGCCGTCCGAGAGGCGGTCCCACGCCTCGGGCATGAGCAGCGGATAGACCCACGCGTAGAGATCGGTCGAGACGCGCTCGGCGAGCGCGGAGTCGCTCGACCAGGTGCGCGCGAGGTAGGGCGCCGGGCTCGTCGCGAGGCGCTCGACCGCTCGCCCCCCCACCCTCTCCGCGGTGCACGCGACGCGAGGCTGCTCGCCCTCCCACGCGACGATCGGCCCGCCGTCGCAGCAGAGGTACCCCCGGTCGAGCTCGACGAAGTCGTTGCCCGCGAAGAGGTAGACCACGAGGTGATCGACCCGCCCGTGGGCGAGCCACTGGCGCGCGAAGAGCCAGTAGGCCTCGGGCGACGCGTACTGGATGCCGCCGTCGAGGTGGCGCGCGCGCGCGTCGCCCCGGTCGAGACGCGCCACGAAGCCGTCCGCGCCGTCCACGAACGCGGGCTCCACCATCGAGTCGCCGACGTGCACCACGCGCGGCAAGGCGCCGCGTGCCGCTGCTGCCGGCGGGTCGCGCTCGCTCCAGTAGGCCTCCGCCGGAAACATGCCCCGGCAGGGGGCGTCGCGGTCCGCGAACGGCACGAGCCAGCGCGCGGCCTCGCCCCCCGGCAGCCGGCGCGCCGAGCGCGGAGCCTGTCGCGCCGCGACCTCGAGCACGAGGCACACGAGCGCACAGACGACGCAGACCCGCGTGAGCCCCCTGCCCGCGTGTGGGCCCACCCCGAGCCAGACGCCGAGCCCCGCGGCCACGGCGACCGTCAGCGCGTCCCACACGCCGAGCGCCGGCAAGCCCGCGAGCAGCGCCGCGCCCACCACCAGCGCGGCGGACGCCGCGAGCAGCGCCCGCGCCCGAGATCCGACCTCGCGACCGAGCGCGCGCCGCGCCCCGCGCGCGAGGAGCAGCCCGCAGACGAGCGGCGCGAGCACCGACGCCAGGCCGCGAAGCTCCGCGGCCAGGCGAGCGGTCATGCCTCCGCTCCGGCGAGCCGAGCGGCCAGCAATGCGGTCAAACCCACCCCCACTGATTGCAGGTCACCACGGAGTGGCGCGAGGAGGCAAGACGCACCCTCGTGCCGCCGCGCAGGCGTCGCGACGACGCGGCGTACCGCCGGCGCGGATCGAGTACCCTCGCGGCCACCATGGCCCGTCGACTCGGAAGCGTCCGCGCGAAGTTCACCATCCTGGTGGCGCTGCCCATCCTGCTCGTGCTGGGCGTCTTGCCCGTCATCTCGCGGGTGATGGAGGGGGAGCTCACGCGCGCGTCGGACGAGCGCGTCGACCAGGCGCGCGACGCGCTGCAAGAGCGCCTCGACGACGAGGCGAACGAGATCATGCTGACCGCGCGCACGCTCGCAGCCGACGGGGACGCGCAGCGCGCGCTCGCTGCCAAGGACGCCGCCGCGACGTTCGTGACCGCGGCGGAGTTCGCGAAGATCTTCCCCGACAACGACATCCTCTTCGCCGCGCCCGACGGCAGCGTGCTGACCAAGCTCGGCCCGAGCCCGGCGCCCGACAACCTCGCCGACATCCCCGAGCTCGCCGACTACCACGGCGGCGAGCTTCGCGGCCTGGTGCGCGGCGGCTGCGCGAAGCGCGGGACGCGCTCGAGCACCGCGCGCTTCGTCGCGCTGCCGGTCGGCGAGGCCGGCTCGGTCGTCGTCTGCCAGATGCTCGGCAAGCGCTACGTCGCGAAGATCGCCTCGCACCTCGGCCTCGAGATCGCCGTCACCGAGGGGGACCAGGAGGCCGCCGTCATCGTCGCCTCCAAGGCCTTCCCGGCGGGGGCCAACCGCAAGGCCACGGCGGTGCCGTCGAAGTTCGCCGACGCCGGCCGCCGCTGGGCCATCGCGCGCTTCGAGCCGCGGCTGCACGCGCGCGCCAAGGGCAAGCTGGCGATCGTGCTCGCGCGCGAGACGACCGACATCTACGCCGCGACCCGCAGCCAGCTGCGCCTGCTCATCGCGGTGCTGCTCGCCGCCGCGCTCGTGACGCTGACGGTCGGCTCGCGGCTCGCCATCGTCATGTCGCGCGCGCTCGGGCGCGTCGGCAGCGCGCTGAAGAAGCTCGAGGTGCAGGAGTACGTGAAGGTCGAGCTCTTCCACACGGGCGACGAGCTCGAGGACCTCGCGACGGGCTTCAACCACATGGTCGATGGCCTGAAGGAGCGCGACAAGCTCAAGACGACGTTTGGCAAGTACATGACCGAGTCGGTCGTCGAGCACCTCATGGCCGGCAAGGTCGCGCTCGGCGGCGAGTCGCTCACCGTGACGATCCTCTTCACCGACATTCGCAGCTTCACGAGCATCAGCGAGAAGATGGACGCCCAGGCGCTCGTCGGCCTGCTCAACGAGTATTTCACCGAGATGGTGGGCATCGTGATGCAGCACGACGGCGTCGTGGACAAGTACATCGGCGACGCGATCATGGCCGTGTTCGGCGCCCCGGTGTCGCGCCCCGAGGACGCGAAGAACGCCGTGATGGCCGCGGTGCGCATGCGCCAGGCGCTGTCGAAGCTCAACGTGCGGCTGCAAGAGCGCGGCATCGCGCCCATCGCCACCGGCATCGGACTGCACACCGGCGAGGTCGTCGCGGGCAACATCGGCAGCGAGCGGCGCATGGAGTACACCGTCATCGGCGACGCGGTGAACCTCGCCTCGCGCCTCGAGAGCAACACCAAGACGCTCGGGGTCAACGTCCTCATCAGCGACGTCACCTACGAGCTGACCAAGGACATCATCGAGGCCCGCGCGCTCGACTCGATCACGGTCAAGGGGCGCGCGCAGGCCGTCATGACGTACGAGGTGCTCGGCCTCAAGGGCGAGCCTCCGCTCGACGCTCCGCCGCGGCCGGCCGAGCCCGCCGCCGAGGCGTGAACCCCGCGGCGCGCCGACGCGTGATGGGGACGACCTCGCAATGACCCGGATCGAGCGTCTGGCGAGGGGAGCGCACACGCCCGCCGCGCTGCGCTGGCTGGCGCGGCTCGCCCTGCGCGCCGGCACGCACGACCTCGCGCGCGCCGCGTCGGCGATGGCGTTCGACTTCTTCCTCGGCCTCGTGCCGCTGCTCGCCGCGATGGGCTACGTCATCAGCGCGCTGGGCAACACGCGGTGGGTCGAGCGTCTCGCCAAGCCGCTGCTCGAGGGAGCGCCGGGGCAGGCGGCGGCCGTCGCGCGCGAGCAGTTCTTCCGCTACGCGCACCACGGCGCGATCGCACCGCTCGGCATGGTCGGCTTCCTGTGGCTCGCGTCGGGCGGCGCGCACACGGCGGTCGTGACCCTGCGCGTCATCGCGGGGGCTCCGGCGCGACCCTGGTGGCGGTCGCGAGCGATCGGCGTCGCGTTCGTGCTGCTCGCCGTCGCGCTCGCGACGGTGACGACGATGGCGCTCGTGCTCGTCGCGCGAAGCTCGACGCTCGGGGTGCTGCGGCCGCACCACGCGCTCGCGACGGGCGTCGTGACGGCGCTCGCGGGCCTCGGCGTCATCGCCCTCGCGACCGCCACGCTCTACCGCCTGACACACGGCAGCCACCGCTCGCCGGTCTGGCCCGGCACGGGCGTCTCGGTGCTCGGCTTCGTCGCCGTGACGTGGGGCTTCACGCTCTACATCGACACGCTGGGCCGCTTCTCCGCCTACTACGGCGGGCTCGCAGCCGTCGCGATGCTGCTCGGCTGGATCTGGCTCTCGTCGACGTGCCTGCTGCTCGGCGCCGAGGTCAACGCGCTCGTCGGCGAGCGCGACGGGGGCTGACCTCGCGGCGTCAGTTCGGCCGGCTCTTCGCGCCGAAGACCCGACCCCAGTTGCGCCGGTAGCGATCCGACGCGACCTGCGCCGGCTTCGCCCCGCCGGACGTCGGCTCGGCCGACGCAGGCTCGTCGGTCGCGACGCCCGCAGGCGCGGGCACCTTGCAGTCCACGGTCACGTCGCACAGGAGCGGGGCGTCGGCGCGGGGCGTGAGGGTGACGACCTCGCCGGTGATGGGGCGCCCCTCGCGCAGCGGGCGCACCACGCCGCGCTCGAGGCGGTCTTCGCGCGCGCGCAGGATGTGGACCCCCTCGCCGTCGGCGGTCGGGCCGCACACCAGCGCGACATCGCGCGGGGCGGGCTGCTTCTTCGCCGGCGTCGTCACACCCCAAGCTTGACCATCCCGCCGAGCGACGCAAGACGCGCCGGCGCAGACCGGCGACGCGCCTCAGCGCTCGGCGCGCAGGTAGCCCTCGAGGTCGTCGAGGCGGCGGATGCGGCGCACGCGCCCCGCGAGGGGCCAAGGGAGCTCCCCCAGGCCCGAGCCCCCGAGCAGCAGCACGACGTCGCGCGGAAGCCGCCGGTTGAGCTCGTCGACGCACGCCACGGTCGCGCGCGACGCGGGCGCTACGACCGAGAGCGCCAGGGCGCGCGCGGAGAACTTCTTCGCGGCGAACACGCACTCCGCGACCGGCAGCGACGGCCCGAGGTAGCACGCGCGCCAGCCGTTCATCGACGCGATGACGGCCACGAGCAGCGCGCCGAGCTCGTGCAGCTCCCCCTCGAGCGTGGTGCACACGATCGTCGGCGCTCCCGGCGGCGGCTCGTAGACGCGCAGCAGCGCGCCGAGCTGCTGGCGCACGATCGCGGTGGCCGCGTGTTCCTGGGCCATCGACAGCTCGCCCGACACCCAGCGGTCGCCGAGCTCGGCGAGCAGCGCGGGCACGAGCTCGGTGACGAATGCGCGAGGGGTGAGGGCGAGCTGCGCGCGGGTCAGCTCCGCGGCGGCGCTCTCGAGGTCCATCGCCTGGATGGCGGAGAGGAAGCGGTCGGAGAGGGCCTCGGTCGTCGCCGCCGCGTCGCCCGCGCCACGCCGCTCGCGCAGCAGCCGCTCGAGCGCGTCGCCGTCGAGGGCGGCGATCTGCCCGATCGACAGGCCATGATCGACCAACTGGCGGATCGTGCGCAGGCGCGAGACGTCTGCCTCGCTGTAGAGGCGGTTGCCGCCCGTCGAGCGGCCTGCCGAGAGCACGCCGTAGCGCCTCTCCCACATCCGCAGCGCGTGCGCCGACACGCCCGTCAGGCGCGCGACCGCTCCGATGCGGTAGCCAGGAGCCGCGGCGGCGACTGCCTTCTTCGTCGGGGTGGGCGCCGCGGCGGCGGCCTTCTTCGTCGTGGGGGGCTCAGGTGACACGGGGGAGGTGCTCGAGCGTCTCGGCCACGCCAGCGTAGCCGGTCGCGAACCAGTACCACCAGGCCGTCATCATGATGCCGTGGCCGACGAAGATGAAGACGTGGCTCCACATCTCGACGCGGTCGGAGGCCCCGGTCGCGTAGCGCTTCCAGTGCATCGCCTCGTCGAACAGGCTGTAGACGAACGAGAGCACCGTGAGGACGGCCGCCGGGATCCAGAAGGCCGCGCGGTGCTCGTAGGCCGCGGTGAGCGCGACCGAGCTCGCGATGCCGCAGAAGATCGTGACCCCGTGCACGAGCCCCTCGGCCTCCTGGATGACGGGCTTGTAGACGGTGCGGTGACCGATGGTGTCGATCGCGATGGCGAGCGCGAAGATCGCCGCGCCCGCGGGCACCCAGTACGCCTCGGGCGGGAACGCGACGCCCGCGAGCCGCCCGACGACGAGGAACCCCCCCGTGGCCACGACGAGCCCGAGCATGAGCCCCACCCAGGCGAGGTACACGGCCCAGTC
>CAITLX010000688.1 GCA_903893335.1 uncultured delta proteobacterium
CCCGAGCGCGCGCCGCACGCCGATTCGTGGGCGGGCGACCTCGCGTGGGACTACGCGCGCGGTCGTACGAGCGTGGCGGCGCTGCTCGACGCGGCGGGCGAGCGCGACGCGGCGCGCGAGGTGCGCGCCGCCATCCGCCTGCCGCGACGCTGACTCACGCGCCGTAGGGCTTCGGGCCCGGCGTCGCGCGCGCGAGCAGATCGCGCACGGCCGGGCCGACCTCGGCCGGCGCCCAGCGCTCGCTGCGATCGACGCTCGGCCCGCGCCGCCAGCCCTCCATCACGGTGATCTCGCCGCCGGCCACCTCGAACACCTGTCCGGTGACCTCGCGCGAGGCCGCGCTGCCGAGCCACACGACGAGCGGCGAGATGTTCGCGGGCGCCATGCGGTCGAAGCCGCTGTCGGGCTTCTTCATCATCTCGGCGAAGGCGCCCTCGGTCATGCGCGTGCGCGCGGCCGGCGCGATCGCGTTGGCCGTCACGCCGTAGCGCCCGAGCTCGGCCGCCTGCACGAGCGTGAGCGCGGCGATGCCCGCCTTGGCCGCGCTGTAGGCGCTCTGGCCGACGCTGCCGAGCAGCCCCGCGCCCGAGCTCGTGTTGATGATGCGCCCGTCGACCTCGAGGCCGCGCTTCTTCGCGTCGCGAAACCAGGCGGCCGCGTGCCGCGCGCAGGCGTAGTGCCCCTTGAGGTGCACGCGCACGACCGCGTCCCACTCCTCCTCGCCGGTGCTGACGAACATGCGATCGCGCACGAAGCCGGCGTTGTTCACCAGCACGTCGAGCCGCCCGAAGCGCTCGACGGCGCCCGCGACGAGCCGCCCGGCGCCGGCGAAATCGGCGATGTCGTCGTCGCTCGCGACCGCCTCGCCGCCGAGCGCGCGGATCTCGTCGACCACGTCGTGCGCGGGCCCTTGCGACGCGCCCGAGCCGTCGCCCGCGACGCCGAGATCGTTGACGACCACGCGCGCGCCCTCGCGCGCGAACGCGAGCGCGTGCTCGCGGCCGATGCCGCGCCCCGCGCCCGTGACGATGACCACACGCCCTTCGCAGATGCCGCTCATCTTCGCTCCTCGCTCATCCCTTCGTGCACGCGTGCCGCGCCGCGCGCAGGCCCCACGTCATGCCCACGCTGATCGTGCTGCCGGCGCCGGGGTAGCCCGCGCCCGTCACGCCCGCCATCACGTTGCCCGCCGCGTAGAGGCCGGCGATCGGCGCGCCCGAGACGTGCAGCACGCGGCCGTCGGCGTCGGTGCGCGGGCCCCCCTTGGTGCCGAGCGCGCCGGGCTGCACCTCGAGCGCGTAGAACGGCGGCTTCTCGAGCGTGCCGAGGTTGGGGTTGGGCGCGTGCGCGGGGTCGCCGTAGAAGTGATCGTACGCGCTCGCGCCGCGGCCGAAGTCGGCGTCGCGCCCCTCGCGCGCGAAGTCGTTGAAGCGCGCGACGGTGGCCTCGAGGCCGGCGGCGTCGACGCCGAGCTTCGCGGCGAGCTCGGCGAGGGTCGGCGCGGTCGGCACCCACGCGGGCGTGCGCTGCCCGGGCACGAGCGTGACGAACATGTACCGGTCGCGGAACTGCTGATCGACCACGACGTACGCGGGGAGGTTGGGCCGGTCGTACGCGCGCGGGTCGAACGCGAAGAACGGCTTCATGAGATCGTTGTAGTTCTGCGCCTCGTTGACGAAGCGCGCGCCCGCGCGGTTGACCACGATCGAGTGCGGCAGCGAGCGCATGGCGAAGTCGCCGCGAAACAGCTGCTCGCCGTCGTACGTCTCGCCCGGCACGACGAGCGAGGGGCACCACCAGGCCTCGGTCATGTTGCCGAGGTCGGCGCCGACGGCCATGGCCATGCGCAGGCCGTCGCCGCGCATCGCCGGGGGGCTGTTCGGCGCGCTCAGCGGGCCGCCGAGGAAGCGCGAGACGAGCTCGGCGTCCCACTCGAAGCCGCCGGTCGCGAGGATGACGCCGCGCCGCGCGTGCACCGCGAGCGGCTTGCCGCCCGAGGTCGCGCGCACGCCCACGACGCGCCCCGCCTCGACCACCAGCTCGTCGGCGCGCGTGTCGAGCCGCGGCTCGATGCCCTCGGCGATGCACGCCTCGAGCAGGAAGCCGACGAGCGCGGCGCCGTAGCAGACCCACCCCTCCTTCAGCCGCTTGGCGAGCAGCTCGAACGGGAGCGCGAGCGGCTTGGCGAACACGCCCCACTCGGTCGCCTCGGCGATCGTCATCGCGGTCGCGCCGAACGTCGAGCTCTTGCGCAGCCGCTCCTTCCACGCGCCGAGCGCCTCGGTGCAGAACAGGCCCGGGTCGAGCGAACGCCCGCCGGTGCGCCCGCCGGGCCGCTCGGGGTGGTAGTCGGGGTAGCGCTCGAGGGCCGAGAAGCGGACCTTGGTGGCGCGCTCCACGAACGCGAGCATCTCGGGCGCCGTGCGCACCCACGTCTCGACGAGGTCGCGCGGCGCGCGGCCGTCGGTGAGCGAGGCGACGTAGCCGATGGCTGCCTCGACGTCGTCCGGCGTCGCCTGGCGCGGGTTGCCCGGCACCCAGACGACCCCGCCCGAGACGGCCGTCGTGCCGCCGACCTTGTCCGTCTTCTCGAGCACGACGACGCTCGCCCCCTCGGCGCGCGCGGCGAGGGCGGCGACGAGGCCCGCCGCGCCGGTGCCGAGCACGACCACGTCCGCCTCCACGTCCCACTTCTTGCGCTGCCAGAACACGTCTCTCTCCCTCGGGCCGCCCGGTTCAGGCGAGCCCCTTCGCGCGGTCGCGCAGCACGTACTTGAGCACCTTGCCCGTAGCGTTCGCCGGCAGGTCGGCCACGATCTCCACGCGGCGCGGCACCTTGTAGTTGGCCATGCGCGCGCGGCAGAAGGCGATGAGCGCCTCGGCGGTGGGCGCGAGGCCGGCGCGCGGCACGACGAAGGCGCAGCCGACCTCGCCGAGCCGCTCGTCGGGCATGCCCACGACCGCGACGCGCGCGACGTCCTCGTGCGCGAGCAGCACGCCCTCGATCTCGGCGGGGTAGGCGTTGAGCCCGCCGACGATGAACATGTCCTTCTTGCGGTCGGTGATGCGCACGTAGCCGCGCGTGTCCATCGTCCCGACGTCGCCGGTGTGCAGGAAGCCCTCGGCGTCGATGGCCGCGCGCGTCGCGGCCTCGTCGGCGAAGTAGCCCTTCATCACGGCGTAGCCGCGCACGCAGAGCTCGCCCGTCTCGCCCCGCGCGACCTCGGCGCCGTCGTCGTCGACGACGCGGATCTCGACGCCCGGGATCGCGCGCCCCGAGGTCGTGGCGATCGTCTCGGCGTCGTCCCCCTCGCGGCACATCGCCGAGACGCCCGTCGCCTCGGTGAGCCCGTAGCCCGTGATGACGGTGTCGAAGCCGAGCTCGCCCTTCATGCGGCGCACGAGATCGACCGGGATCGCCGCCGCGCCCGTGACCGCGAGGCGCAGGTTGCCGAGATCGAACGCTGCGCGCCCGGGGTGCGCGAGGATCGACTGGTAGAGCGCGGGGGGGCCGGGCAGCACGCTGACGCGATCGCGCGCGACGCGCGCGAGCACCTCGGGCACGTCGAACACCGCCTGCGGCAGCACCGTCGCGCCCATCATCAGGCAGGCCAGCCAGCCGGCCTTGTAGCCAAAGCTGTGGAAGAAGGGCAAGACGACGAGGTAGCGGTCGCCCGCGCGCAAGCCGACGACGTCGGCCCAGTCGCGGAACGCGCGCAGCGTCTGGCCGTGGGTGCACATCACGCCCTTGGGGTGGCCCGTCGTGCCGCTCGTGAAGATGAGGTCCGAGAGGTCGTCGGGGCGCACGGCCGCGGCGCGCGCGTCGGCGGTCGCGTCGTCGATCGCGGCGCCGCCGGCGAGGAACGCGCCCCACGCGAGGGCGCCGGGGCGCTCGTCGCCGTCGAGCAGCACCAGGTCGAGCGCGGGGTCGAGCGTCGCGCCCCCGGTGTCGTCGCGGAGCATCGCCGGGTAGTCGGCGCCGAGGAACGAGCCGACGGTGAAGAGGACCCGCGCGCGGCTCTGCGCGAGCACGTAGCGCGCCTCGTGCCCCTTGAAGCGCGTGTTGATGGGCACGAGCACGCCGCCGGCCGCGTGCACGCCGAGCGCCGCGAGCACCCACTCGAGTCGGTTGGGCGCCCAGACGGCGACGCGGTCGCCCGGGCCGACCCCCCGCGCCAGCAGCGCGCGGGCCACGTCGCGCACGCGGGAAGGAAGCTCGGCGAAGGTGACGCGCGCGGGGCCGTCCTCGACGAACGGCGCGTCGCCGAACGCGGCGGCCGCGAGCGCGACGAGCCGAGGCGTCGTGCCGAACGCGAGATCGCCGCGGCGCCCCTCGTCCTCTCTGGCGTCGCCCATCGAGGCGCGAGCGTACGCGACCGTAGAACGTGTTTCAATGGCCGGGCGAGGGGCGTCGAACGCGGCCGACTTGAAAAGCGACCCGGCCTCGCGTAGAACCACCGGCCCCCGAGGAGCCCGCTGTCATGTACCTCACGCTTTCCAAGGGTCCGCGCAAGCCGGACCGCAACCGCTCCAACCGCTACCGCGCCAAGCTCAAGTCGAAGAACAAGCGCCGCCGCGCCCGCGTCTACGGCCTGCGCTGAACGACGGGCGAGGCCCCGCCTCACCCGAGATCTGTTCGGTGAGCCCCCGTCTCCCCCGATATTTGTGCGGCGAGGGCTGCCTCGCGCGAGATCGGTGAGGCGCGGACCACCCCCGGCTGAGTGATGAGGGCCGCCGGCGAGCGCGACTGGGCGCCGCGCGCGGCTCTTTCGCTCGCGGCTGCTTCCAGCGTCGCGTGGCTCCTGCGGCGATCCCTCTTCGAGGGGCGAGCGCAGAGCTTCGACGCCGCGCTGTACGCGCGGTCGCTCTGGGGGCTCGCGCACGGCGATCTGCACAACCCCGTGTTCGGGGGGCCTTCGTGGTCCATCCACGGCCAGCTTGCGCTCGCGCTCCTCGCGCCCTTCGCGCGGGTCGCCCCCGCGGCGCTCGTGCTCGCCGTCGCCCAGGCGCTCGCGCTCGGCCTGACGGCGTACGTGGTCGGCGGCGGCTTCGCCGACGCGGCGCGCGCGCATGGCCGCCCGGTGTGGCTCGCCGCGGTCGCGGGGACGCTCGCGGCCCTCGGTGCGCCGCTCGTCGCCAACCCG
>CAITLX010000689.1 GCA_903893335.1 uncultured delta proteobacterium
CGTCCGGGCCTCGCTCGGCTGAGCCTACGGGGAGGCGGCTCGCGCGCTCAGAGCGCGAGCTGCCACGCTCGGCCGACGCTCTACAGCGCGAGCCACTGCGCTCGGCCGACGCTCTACAGCGCGAGCCACTGCGCTCGGCCGGCGCTCTACAGCGCGAGTTGCCGCGCGCCGCGGACGGACGCGCACGCCTCGGGGCGCAGCGAGATCTCGCGGCCCCCTTCGGCGGCAGAGCGGTAGCACGCCTGGATCGTCTGCACGCAGTGGTACGCGTCGCACGTCTCGGCGCCGACGAAGTCGTCGGCGTCGATCGCGGCGCGGAAGGTCGTGAAGAGCGAGTCGAACCAGCGCACGTGGCTCGCGTCCATCCAGTGCGACGCGATGCTGACGCGCTCGATCGGGCCCGCCTTGCCGTCGGGCGTCAAGGTCGCGATCTCCATGTCGTCGTCGGTGACGGTGATGGCGCCGCGATCGCCTTGCAGCGCGTAGATGACCTTGCGCACGCCGGCCGTCCACGTGAGGTGCACCTGCGCCACGCCCGTCGGGAACGTGAGCACCGCGCCGAGGCCGTCCTCGGTGTCCGACGCGCCGCCGGTGTTCCACGTGCGCGCCGACACCGCCGTGGGCAGCGCCGCGAGCCACTCGAACGTGAGGTAGAAGCTGTGGCTGCCGTGGTCCATCGCGATGCCGCCGCCTGCCAGGCGCCGCTCGCGCCGCCAGTCGGGGCGCCACTCGGAGACGCCGCGCGCGTGCGTGGTGCGGTAGGTGCTCAGCGTCACGCCGCGGACGGCGCCGATGCGCCCCGAGGCGATGACCTCGCGAATCGCCTCGACCACCGGGGCGTGCTTGTAGTTGTGGCAGGGGAAGAGGACGCGGCGGGCCTTCTCGGCGCGGCGCATCAGCTCGCGCGCGGCCTCGACCGTCGTCGTCAGCGGCTTCTCGCAGAGCACGTGCAGCCCCGCGTCGAGGGCGGCGAGCGCGATGGAGGCGTGGTCGCAGGGGGGCGTCGCGATGTCGACGAAGTCGAGCCCCTCGCGCTCGGCCCGCAGGAGCGACTCGAAGTCGCCGTACAGCCGCACGCCCCGGATCGCGTCGCTGGCGCGGGCGCGCCGGGCCTCGCAGACGTCGGCCACGGCGACGATCTCGACGTCGCCGCGCGTGCGCGCGCGCTCGAGGTAGGCAGGAACATGCCCATTACCCGAAATGAACCCGTAACCCACGACAGCGCCGCGGAGGGGGCGCGCACCCAAAGCTTGCTCTCGAGTCATGAAGCCTCCGAGGGGCGTATGGCCGCAGCGCGGCTTGTCGCCAGGAGAAGCGCGGGGAGTACCACGACTGCGGTCGTGAGACACGCGATCTCACCGAGAATTGCCACGACCCCGAACGAAAAGAGGGCCTGGTTCTGGGCGAACAAGAGTGAGCCGTAACCGATGATCGTCGTCATCGAGCAGAGCCCCACCGCTCCGCCGGTCGACTGCACGGCCCGCGTGATGTCCCCGGTGTGGGCGGCGCCGGACTGCACGTACCGCGCCATGACGTTCACCGAGTAATCGACGCCGATGCCGAAGGTGATCGGGAACGCGATGAAGTTGCAGAAGTTGATCTTGATGTCGAGGCCGACGGTCGCCGCCGCCAGCCAGAGCACCCCGAGCAGGAGCGAGCCGACGATGAGCGCCGTCGTCGCGCTGGCGCGGAAGACGGCCCCCACCACGAGGATGACCCCGGCGAGCGCCACGGCGGTCGCGAGCGGTCCGTCTCGGGCGATCGACTGGATGATGTCGGCCGACAGCGGGAACGAACCGGCGAGCCGCGCGGGCTTGCCCGACGCAGACGGGTGGGCGGCGAGCGTCGCGCGGAGATCGCGCGTCACGCCCATGAGCGCCGACCCGTTCCACGTCTCGGCCGTGGGGCGCGGGTAGACGAGCACGGCGCGGTCGAGCGCGCCGTCGTGCTCGAGCATGCCGGCGGTCAGCGTCGCCGGGACGTCGGCGGCGCGCACCGGGACGAGCGAGGCCTCGGTGAGGTAGCGATCGACCGTCTTGCGCGCGTCGTCGGTGAGCGCGGCGCGGATGCGCGGCGTGAGGTCGGCGCGGATCGCGCGCGCCTCGACGAGCTTGGCCGCCTGCTCGCGCGGCACCACGTCGTCGATGGTCTGCACCGACTGCACGAGGGCGTCGATGGCGGGCTGCTTGCCAGCCTCGCGCAGCGCCGCGGCGACCTCGCGCATCTGCGCGGGGTCGTCGCACAGCGCCACGAGCGGCGAGAGGTAGCGCCCGAGCAGCCCGTCCATGCGCTTGCCCCAGTAGCCCTCGCCGCTCACGTGCGTGTCGGAGCGCCGCAGGCGCGAGAAGTCGTACTCGATGCGCTCGGGCCCCAGCTTGCGCGACGCCACCAGCGCGAGGACGGTGACCGCTGCCGCCACGGCGGTGAGCGCGCGCGGCCACGCGCGCACCAGGCGAGCGACGTGCACCATGACGCCCGCCCCCGCGCGCACCGGGCGCGGCGCGCGCTTCTCGCCCCGGTCGAACAGCGCGACGAGCGACGGCGTGAGGAGGAACGCCACGCTCCAGCAGACGAGCATCCCCACTCCGCCGATGACGCCGAACTGACGGAAGCCGCGGAAGCGCGTGAGCACGAGCGAGCCGTACGCGGTCGCCGCCGCAGCCGCCGCGACGAAGGTGCCGGTGCGCGTGCCCCACACCCCCGCGACGAGGGAGTCCTCGACCGATCGGCCGTGGCGACGCTCCTCGACGTAGCGCGCGAGGAAGATGATGCCGAAGTTGACGCCATTGCCCACGATGACCGAGCCGAGGAACGCGGTGTTCGAGTTGAGGGCGTCGATGGACGCGGGGGGCAGCGTGACGAGCGCGAAGGCGTAGAGCGTCGAGGCGAACAGCGGGATCGCCAGGACCGGGACCGCGGGCCACCAGCGGAAGTACGCGAGGATGACCGCGAGCACGGCGAACACGACGACGAACGTCGACACGGTGAGGTCGGCCACGAGCGCCGAGAGCTCCTCGACGTTGATGGCGACGTCGCCGGTGAAGCCGACGCGCATGCCGGGGGCGTAGGCCCCTGGGCCGCCGAGCGCGCGCAGATCGGCCTCGACCCTCGCGAAGAGCGGCCCCGAGACGTCGGAGCCGGTGTCGTAGCTGCCCACCTCGATGAGCAGCAGCGTGAGGCGCTTGCCCGCGCTCGAGAAGCGGTCGCCGTCGAAGCGCGCGTACGAGCTGCGGTCGGACTCGTGGCGCCTCTCGAGATCGGAGAAGTCGACCGACGGCGCAGGCTCGTCGTCGTCGAGGTCGGCGCCCATCGCGCGCGTGGCCTCCCAGTCGCGTCGCGCCTCGACCCGCGAGCGGATCTCGCGGAGATCGGCCAGATCGGCGTACACCGGCGCGTGTCGCTCGAAGAAGGCGCGCTCGTCGGCGATGCCGGTGCGCACGCGTCGAACGAGCGAGGGCGGATAGGTGCGCACGCGCGCGGCGAGGTCGTCGAGCATCCGCTCGCCCGCGGCGAGGTGGCTGGCGTCGCCGACGTCGAGGATGACCCCGAAATACTGCAACCCCGGCATGCGACGCCGAAGCTCGTCGATCGCGACGACGCTCGGGGCGTCGCGCGGCAGCAGCTCATCGAGGCTCGAGCGCAGGTTCGCGTACAGGCTCGCGGTGCGCAGCGCCGCCGGCACCGCGAGCACCAGCGCGGCGATCCAGAGCGCGCGCCCGTGGCGCAGCGCCCAGCGCACGTAGCGCCGCGTCAGGGGGCCCGGCTCGCCGGTCATTCGCGCGGGCCCATGAGGTCGACCGCGGCCTGCGAGAAGATCGAGGTGCGGCGGTCCACGAGCTCGAACGCGACGGCGACGACGACCGTGTAGGTGATGCCCGCGAGCACGTCGATGACCCAGTGGTGGTCGAGGTAGACGGCCGCGAAGCACATCGACAGGAAGAACGCGACGAGGCCCGAGCGACCGAGCCAGCCGTGCAGCGCGAAGCCCTCGAACACCATCAGCAAGGGGTACGCGACGTGCAGCGACGGCACCGCCCCGAACACGTCGCTCGACCGTCCGTACATGCCGGCGAAGTAGTGCACACCGAGCAGAGCGTCCACCCGCGCGAGGTGGGCGCCGGGCTCGGCGTGGGCGGACAGGTCGGCGACGCAGCCGTGCGCGCGCAGGTACCAGGGGGGAGCCGCCGGGTAGAGGTGGTAGCTCACGAAGCCCGCGACGTTGAGCGCGAGGAAGGCCCAGACGAAGCGCTGCTGCGTCGCGGGCGCGCGGTGGAACAGCCAGGTCGCGTAGCCGAGCACGATGAAGATGAACGTGCCGTACGGGACGGCACACAGCAGGTCGAGCTGGGGCGTCGAGCTCTGCGTCGCGAGGTCTTGCAGCGTGATGCGCGCGCCGTCGACGTCGACCCCGAACCAGGCAAGCTCCTTGTCGCGCAGATCGCACGTGTGCACCGAGGCGACGTCGACCCCGACGTTGCGCACGAAGCGCATGGCGTCGTAGAGCAGCCCCACCAGCGCGATCGGCAGCAGCGCCACGAAGACGCGCTTGCTGCGCGCCGACCCGTACGCGAGCGCGGGGATGACCACCGCCGTCGCGAGGTGGTCCCAGCGCGCCTCGCCGCGCGCCAGCCAGTACGCCGACCACCCCCAGAAGATGCCGCCGGGCACGAGCGTCCAGCGCGGCCACAGCGCGCGCATGTGCCGCCAGACGCGCGTCATGACGAGGCTCGCGCGCGCACCACGACACGCGGGCTAGGGGCGCTCGATGGGCTGGGGCTCATGGGTCTTCTCGTGTCCCGCAAAGACGACGAATCGCTGAAACGGGTAGCTGACCAGCGCGAACGCCAGCACCTTGCCAGGTACCCAGGCGATGCGCTCGGAGAGCCCGAGCCCGCCGACGAGGGTGAAGAGCACGACCTCGAGCGCGGCGAGCGTCAGCGCAGAGCCGAGCGCGTAGAGCGCGGCCTGCTTGAGCGGAGCGTGCGCGCGCCCCGGAAACACGAGCGCGCGGTTGAGCAGGAAGTTGGTGACGCCGCCGAGCACCGCCCCCACGGCCGCCGCGACGCCGTAACGACCGCGCGCAGCGCCGAGCACCAGCTGGTACGCCGCGCCGTCGGCCAGCGTCCCGGCGCCGCCCGTCACCGCCGCGAGCACGGCGAGGCGCGCCTCGGACGCCGGGCGGGGACGCCCTGCGCCACCTGCGCTAGAAGAGCGCGGGTGAAGGCTCCCCTGCCCCCGCCCCGCGACAGGGCCGACCGCGTCGCGCTCGCGCTCGGCGTGTGGTTCGGCTGCGGTCTCGTTCCCCTCGCTCCCGGCACCGCCGGAACGATCGGAGCCATCCCGCTCTACCTCGCGCTCAGGTCCCATGGTTTGGTCGCCGTCGCTCTCGGAGCCGTCGTCGTCACCGCCGTCGGCGTCTGGGCCTCGGGGCGCGTCGCCGCGCGCACGGGGCTGCACGACCCGCAGATCGTCTGCATCGACGAGGTGGCCGGCGTGCTCGTCACCTGGCTCGGGGCCCCGCCCGGCGTCGCGGGGCTCGTCGCAGGCTTCGTCGTCTTCCGCGTGCTCGACCAGTGGAAGCCGTGGCCGGCGCGCTGGGCCGAGCGCAGCCTGCCGCCTGCGTGGGGCATCATGTTCGACGACGTGTTCGCGGGGGCGTGGGGGGCGGTCGCCCTGCTCGCCTCGCGCGCCGCGGGGCTCTGGGGCTGAGCGCCGCGCGTCACGCGGACGCCCCGACCTCGGCGAGCGCCGCGTCGAGGATGTCGATCGCCTCGTCGGCCTCGTCGTCGCGCAGCACGAGCGGCGGGTTGATGCGCACGCGCGGCGCGTACGCCATGGTGATGAGCCCGCGGCGAAGCGCTGCGTCGAACAGCGCGCGGCACCGGTCGGTCGCCCACGCGGCGCCCGTCTTCGGCTCGACGAGGTCGAACCCGAGCAGGAGCCCCTCGCCGCGCACGTGGCGCACGCTCGCGTGCTTGGCCTCGAGGCGGCGCAGGCCGCCGAGCAGCCGGGCGCCGACGTCGCGCGCGCGCCCGACGAGCCCCTCGTCGCGGATGATGCCGATGCTCGCCGCCACCGCGGCGCTCGCGAGCGGGTTGCCCCCGTAGCTCGACGACGAGAAGCTCGGCTTGCTCCAGGGCTTGGCCGACGCGATCTCGTGGCGCGTCGCGACCGCCGAGGCGGGGTAACCACCCGCGAGCGCCTTGCCGAGCGTCATGATGTCGGGGCGCACGCCGGTGTGCTCCACCGCGAACGTGCGGCCCGTCCGCCCGAAGCCGGTGATCATCTCGTCGGCGATGAGCAGAGCCCCGCGCTCGCGAGCGAGCTCCGCGACGGCGGGCAGGAACTCGCGCGGCGGCACGAGGTTGCCCGCGGTGCCCTGCATGGGCTCGACGATGATCGCCGCGAGGCTGCCGGTGGACTCCTTGACGAGTTTGTCCCTCGCGAACTCGACGCACAGCAGCCCGCAGCTCGGGTGCTGGAGCTTGAACGGACAGCGCGCGCAGTCGGCGTAGGGCGAGAGCAGCGCGCCGGGGGCGAGCGGCCCGAGGCCGTGCTTGAAGTCGCTGCCCATCTGCGCGAGCGCGCCCGACGTCTTGCCGTGGAAGCCGCCCCAGAACGACAGCACCTCGAACTTGCCGGTGAACGCGCGCGCGAGCCGCAGCGCGCTCTCCACGGCCTCGGTGCCGCCCGAGTAGAGCTGCACCTGGTCGAGCCCCGAGGGGAGCAGCGAGCAGACGCTCTCGAGGGCGCGCACGCGCGCCTCGGTCGTGAACGAGCCGATGTGCGTGCGCGCGAGCTGCTCGCCGACCTCGCGCACGAAGCGCGGGTGGGCGTAGCCGAGCGCCGCGACGCCGATGCCGGCCGCGACGTCGAGGAAGCGGTTGCCGTCGACGTCGACGACGTCGCTGCCCTCGCCGCGATCGACGGCGATGCCCGCGTAGGTCGCGATGGCCTGGGCGCCGGGGGCGAGGTGGGGAAGCTCGCGCTCGCGCAGCGCGCGCGACCGCGGGCCGGGCAGCTCGCCGACGACGCGCAGGTGGCGACGCGGCGCCGCGCCGTCGGGCGTCACGAAGCGCCTCCGGGGCCGCGCCCCTCGGCGCGCAGCGCGACCCGCGCCGCGACGGTGAGGCTGGCCGCGGCGTAGTTGGAGACGGCCGCGACGACGGCGACGACGACGATGGTCGCGGGCACCCCCGCGGGGGACGGCAGCAGCGGGCCCACCACGAGGGCGCCGATCAGGTAGGTCAGCCGCTCGTGACGACGCATGAGGCCGGACGGGAGCGACAGGCGCAGCGCCTCGGACTTCGCGCGCACGTAGCTGATGGCCGCCGAGCCGACGAGCGCCGCGAGCGGCACCGACATCAGCCACGCGGAGTGGCGGTAGTAGATCGCGAGCCCGACGAGCGGGGAGGCGTCGGCGTAGCGATCGACGACCGCGTCGAGCATCTCGCCCGCGTCGGACGAGAGCTTGCGGTGGCGCGCCACGATGCCGTCGAACGCGTCGAAGGCCGACGCGACGATGAGCAGGACGCCTGCCCAACCGAGCTGACCGGTCGCCGCGAGCGGCGTGGTCACCAGCACGAGCACGAGCGAGCCGAGCGTGAGCTGATCGGGCGTCACGGGGGTGCGCAGCAGCAGCGCGCTCACGCCGCGAAACGCCCAGTAGAACGCCTCGACGAGCCAGACGTGGAGCAGGGGCGTCCCGAGATCGCGCACGCGCGCCTCGCCGGTGCGACCGGCGACGGCCGTGCGAATCGCGTAGGCACCCAGCACGCCCCCGCAGAGGGCGAGGACGCTGGTGAGGGCGAGCTGGGCGGAGGTGGGCATGGTCGGCGTGCCGTGGCGCGAACGGCGCGGGCTTAGCGCACCACGGCGATCATGGCGAGCCCCGCGGGCGCGAGCGGCGACTGTATTGTCTTATTTACAGAAATTCACAAACGTAGGCGGTCGGAGCCGAAGCCCGGACGTCGAACCCGCTGTTGCCCGGCACCTCGAAGCTCGTGCCGGCCGGGTACGCCTGGAACGCCGCGGCGCCGTCGACCCGCACGCCGAGCTCACCGCTGACCACCGTCATGCGCTCGGGAGCGCCGGTGCCGAAGTGAAACTCGCCGACGTCGATGACGCCGACCGTCGTGCGGCGGCCGTTGCGCTCGAACCCGACGCTCTGGACCTTGCCGTCGAAGTACGTGTTGTGCTGGAGCATGTGGCGCCTCCTACACCTTCGCGCGCCGGCGGTGTAGGGGTCGCGCGTGGGAGCCCGCGCCGCACCCAAAGGGTGCAGCTTTGCTACGGTGGCCGCCGCCGATGGCCGCCGCGCTCCCTCCCCCGCCCGACCGACCCGAGCTCCCGCCCGAGGTGACCCTCGCGGGCGAGGAGCCCCTGCGGCTGCGCGCCGCCGACGGCGTCGAGCTCGAGGCGCGTGGGCGCTTCCCGGCGTCTCCCGAGCGCGCGGTGCTGCTGCTGCACCCGCACCCCCTCTACGGGGGCACGATGCACAACGCCATCGTGGTCATCGTCGGCAAGGCGCTCGCGGAGCGCGGCGGCGACCGCGTCGCGACGCTGCGGCTGAACTACCGCGGCGTCGGCACGAGCACCGGCTCGTACGGCGCGGGCGAGGGCGAGACGCTCGACGCCCGCGCGGGGCTCGCCGAGCTGCGCCGGCGCTACCCGCACGCCCGGCTGTCGATCGTCGCGTACTCGTTCGGCACCTGGGTCGGCCTGCGCGCCGCGGCGCTCGACGGCGGCGTCGAGCGCGTCACGCTCGTCGCGCCCGCCGTGCGGCTCTTCGAGTTCGGCGCGGCCGACGAGCCTCGCTTCGCGGGCCCCATCGCCATCGTGTGCGGCGAGGCCGACGCTTTCTGCAGCGTCGCCGAGGCTGAGCGCCTCGCGGCGCAGCTCGGCGCGAGGCTCGACGTCGTCGCGCAGGCCGACCATTTCTTCGTGCGTCACCGGCGCCGGGTCGCCGACCTCGTCGTGCCGACGGCAGCCCCCGAGCTCGCCTGACGCGCTCGGCCCGACGGCCCACCGCCGACGGCGGCCCCGGCGCGCGGTGGTGCTACCGTGGTGCCCCGCAATGGCACCCGATTCACGCGCCCCCAAGGCCGCAGACGGCACCATCGCCGTGCACGGCGGCGAGTCGCGCGCGAGGCCGCACCACGCGCTCGCGCTCGGCATCGCCCAGACGGCCACCTACACGTTCGACGACAGCGCCGACCTCGAGCGCTACATGCGCGGCGAGGACGCCGACGCCGACCGCGAGGAGTACGGCCGCTACGGCAACCCGACCGTGCGCGAGGTCGAGCGGCGGCTCGCGGCGCTCGAGGGCACCGACGACGCGCTGCTGTTCGCGAGCGGCATGGGGGCGATCACGACGGCGATGCTCGCGCTGCTCAAGGCGGGCGATCACGTCGTGCTCTTCGACGACTGCTACCGGCGCACGCGGCAGTTCGTGGCCGCGTGGCTCACGCGCTTCGGCGTCGAGCACACCATCGTCGCGTCGGGCGACCTCGACGCGCTCGTCGCGGCCATCGGCCCGAAGACGAAGCTCGCGGTGTCCGAGTCGCCGACCAACCCCCACCTGCGCTGCGTCGACCTCGCGGGGCTCGCGGCCGCGTGCCGCGCGCGTCGCGTGCGCACGCTCGTCGACGCGACCTTCGCGACGCCCATCAACTGCCGCCCCGCGACGCTCGGCGTCGACCTCGTGGTGCACAGCGCCACCAAGTACCTCGCGGGGCACAACGACGTGCTCGCCGGCGTCGTCGCCGGCCCCTCGCACCTCGTGTCGCTCGTGCGCGACCTGCGCCACGTCACCGGCGCGGTGTGCGACCCACACGCGGCGTGGCTCGTCGGCCGCGGCATGAAGACGCTCGCGCTGCGCGTCGCGCGGCAGAACGAGACCGCGCTCGTGGTCGCCCGGCGGCTCGAGCAGCACCCGGCCATCGCCCACGTCGATTACCCGGGGCTCGAGAGCCACCGCGACCACGCCATCGCCCGCAAGCAGATGGTCGGCTTCGGCGGCGTCATCAGCTTCGTCGTGCGCGGCGGCTCCCCCGCGGCGCGCGCGCTCATCGACGCCTGCCGCCTCGCGCGCATCGCGCCGTCGCTCGGTGGCGTCGAGACGCTCATCGAGCAGCCAGCCCTGATGAGCTACGCGGAGCTCGAGCCCGCGCAGCGCGCGGCGATCGGCATCGACGAGGGGCTCGTGCGGCTCAGCGTCGGCATCGAGGAGACCGCCGACGTGCTCGCCGACGTCGAGCGCGGGCTCGCCGCGATCGCGTAACCAGCGCGCGCCGCGACGCCCTGCCCGACTCGCGCGCGCTCGCGCGACGACTCAGTGCGTGACCTTCCACGCCACGGCGATGGCCACGATCGCCACGACGACCGCGAGCGCGGGACCGGCCCACGGCGGCATCGAGCGCGACGCCGTGACCTTCGAGCCCTTCGCTGCCTTCGTGGGCGCCGAGGCGCTCGCGCCGCTCGACGCGCGGGTGGGCGCGGCGACCGGGGTCGCCTCGCGCGGCTTCTTCGGAGCGCGCGGCTCGGCGGCAGCGGCCTCACGGGCCCTCTCCTCGGCGAGCTGCTTGGTGCGCTCGGCCGCGTGCTGCGCGGCGCGGTTGTGCACCTGCGACTTCGCGATGGCCCGGCGAGCCTCGCGCTTCGCGGCCTTCTCGGCCTCGCGCTTCGCGACGCGCTCCTCCTTGGGGCGGCGGTTCTTCGCCGGCGCGGGCTCACGCGCGACAGGCGCCGCAGGCGCAGCGGGGGCAGGTGCGACCACGGCCGCGGGCTTGGGCGCGACGGGCGCCGCGGGGGTCGCATGCGTGAACCGCGACGTCGCGACCACGGGAGCAGGCTTCGCCTCGACTGCCGCGACAGGCTTCGCCTCGACCACCGGAGCAGGCTTGGGCGCAACGGGCGCTGCGACGACCGCGGGGGCCGCGGGCACAGGTGCAACCACCGGAGCGGGCTTCGCCTCGACTGCCGCGACAGGCTTCGCCTCGACCACCGGAGCAGGCTTGGGCGCAACGGGCGCTGCGACGACCGCGGGGGC
>CAITLX010000690.1 GCA_903893335.1 uncultured delta proteobacterium
CCGCCGAGCATCGCCAGCAGCAGCAGCGTCGCCCAGCCTGCTCCGTGCACCGCCTGCGCGGTTCGCCCGAGCGAGCCCAGCAGCACGGTGATGCCGACGAAGCAGAGCGCCGCGGAGCCGAGCGCCAGCGCGAGGTGCCCCGGTCGCTCGATCGGCACGCCGAACGCGAGTCGCCCGATGGCGAGCAGCGCCCCGGCCGCCGCGACACACGCCGCGAACGCGGCCAGCGCCTTGCCCGCGAACAGCGTGACGGGGGCGACGGGCGCCGACAGCAGGCGCAGCCAGGTGCCCGAGGTGCGCTCGGAGACGAGCGAGACGGCGAACGTCGCCGCGCAGCCCATCAGCGCCCACACGATGGCCGCGGGCAGCACGATCTCGAGCCCCGCGCGTCGCGCGCGCGCGCCGGTGGCGATGGCGATGGCGCGCACCTCGACGAGCCGGGGAGGGCGGTCGTCCGGGCCGGCTTGCAGCGCGCGCACGACCTCGACCAGCACGCCTCGCAAGAGCAGCGCGTCGACCTTGCGCGACGGGTCCACCCGAAGCTCGAGCGCCACGGGGGCGGCGCCCGAGAGCGCGGCGCCGAACCCCTCGGGCACGCGCACCACGGCCGCGAGCGCGCCCGCGCGCACGTCGCGCTCGGCGTCCTCCAGCTTGGCCTCGCGCGCGGTGACGGCGTCGAACGCGCGCAGCACCTCGACGACGTGCTCGGACACCGCCGAGGCGTCCTCGTCCACGACCGCGAGGTCGAGCGGGGCCGCGTCGCGCGCCGAGGTGCCGTCGAGCACGGCGCTCATGAGCAGCGCGAAGAGCACGGGGAAGCCGAGCGTCCAGAACAGCGCGATGCGGTCGCGCAGGAGCAGGCGCAGGTCCTTGGCGGCGAGGGCGAGGGCGACGCGCATCAGTCGCGAAGCTCCTCTCCGGTGACCGCGAGGAACGCCTGCTCGAGCGTGCCGCCCGGGGCGTGCGCGTCGAGCAGGGCCGAGACGGTGCCGAGCGCGCGCACGCGCCCATGATCGTAGATGGCGACGCGGTCGGCGAGTCGAGCCGCCTCTTCCATGTGGTGCGTGCTGAGCACGACGGCGGTGCCGCCGCGCGCGAGGGCCTCGACGGCGGCGTAGAGGTGCGCGCGCGACTGCGGGTCGACGCCGGCGGTCGGCTCGTCGAGCAGCAGCACGCGCGGCGCGTGGAGCGTGGCGGCGGCGAGGTTGAGCCTGCGCTGCATGCCGCCCGAGAAGGTGCCTGCGCGGTCGCGGCGGCGAGGCTCGAGGGCCGCGAGCGCGAGGGCGGCCTCGACGCTGGCCGCGAGCGCGTGCCCCGAGAGGCCGTGCAGGCGCGCGAAGAACGCGAGGTTCTCCTCGGCGGTGAGGTCGGGGTAGAGCGCGATCGCCTGCGGGGCGATGCCGATCGAGCGTCGCGCGCGCGGCGAGCGGGGGTCGCCCGCGCCCGCGACGTCGATGGCCCCCTCGTCGCGCGCGAGAACCCCGACCAGGAGGTGCATCAGCGTCGTCTTGCCGGCGCCGTTGGGCCCGAGCAGCGCGAGGATCTCGCCGGCGTGCAGGTCGAGGTCCACGCCGTCGACGGCCGTGCGCTCGCCGAAGCGCTTGCGCAGGCCGCGAGCCCGGAGCGCGACAGGGGGGGCGAGGGACGGAGTTGACATGCGGCGATGTCCAACTATTACTTCGACAGAACTTCGTCAATCATGGAACAGCCTCACAGACTCTACGCCGCACCTGCGCCGCTCGACTGCGTCATCGTCGGCGCCGGGCTCGCCGGTTCGCTCGTGGCGCTCGCGCTGCTCGATCGCGATCCGGCCGCGCGCGTGGTGCTCCTCGAGCGCGGCAGGTCGGTGGGGGGCAACCACACCTGGAGCTTCCACGCGGGCGACGTGCCCGTCGAGGCGAGCGGGCTCGTCGAGCCCCTCGTCGCGCATCGGTGGCCCGGCTACGACGTCGCCTTCGAGGGCTTCGAGCGCGCGGTCGGCTCGCCCTACGCCGCGGTCACCAGCGCGCGGCTCGACGAGGTGGTGCGCGCGCGCTTCGCCGCCGCGCCGCGCGCCGAGCTTCGGACGGGCGCGGACGCGACGAGCGTCGGGCGCCACCACGTCGACCTCCTCTCCGGCGAGCGTCTGCGCGCCACCCTGGTGGTCGACGCGCGCGGCCCTCGCCTCGGCCAGCAAGGCCCCTGCGCCTACCAGAAGTTCGTCGGGCTCGAGCTCCGCCTCGCGAGCCCGGCGAAGCGCGCGCTGCCCATGCTCCTCGACGCCCGCGTCGCGCAGACGGGTGGCTTCCGCTTCTTCTACACGCTGCCGCTCGCCCCCGACCGCGTGCTCGTCGAGGACACCTACTACTCCGAGGGCGCCGCGCTCGACGTCGGCGCGGTGCAGGCCGAGGTGCTGGCGTACGCCGGCGCTCAGGGCCTGAAGGTGGCCGCGATCGAGCGGCGCGAGGCGGGCGTGCTCCCGCTGCCGCTCGTCGCCGGCGCCCCTCCCGACCCCGACGGGCCGCTCGCGGTCGGCTTCGGCGCGGGGCTGCTGCACCCGACCACCGGCTACTCGTTTCCGGTCGCCGTGCGCGTGGCGCTCCACGTCGCCCGCGCCGGCGTCGAGGCCGCGCGCGGCGAGGGCTGGGCGCGGCTCTGCGCGCAGCACGAGCGCCAGGCCGTCTTCTTCCGGCTGCTCAACCGCCTGCTGTTCCAGGCCTGCGCGCCGGCCGACCGGCACCGCGTGCTCGCGCGCTTCTACCGGCTCCCCGAGCCGACCATCGCCCGCTTCTACGCCATGACGACCACCACCACCGACCGCGCCCGCATCGTCTGCGGCCGGCCACCGCAGGGGCTCTCCCTGCGCGCCGCCCTCGCAAAAGGATTGGAGACATGAACGACCTCGCCCTCGCGCTCGACGACGTCAACCCGCTGCTCGCGGTCCTCGAGCGGCACTTCGAGAAGCGCGCCCTCGACGCGCGCCTCGGCCTCGCGCCGGGCGCGGTGCCGTGGCGCCTGTGGGAGACGTCGCTGTGGGCGCCGCTGCGCGATCTCCTCGCGCAGCCCGGCAAGGGGATGCGCGCGCGGCTCGTGCAGCTCGGCTGGGAGCTGGGGGGCGGCGCGGGCGACGCGCCCGAGTCGCTCGCGTGGATGATCGAGCTGCTCCACGCCGGCTCGCTCGTCGTCGACGACATCGAGGACGGCTCGGCCTACCGGCGCGGGCGCCCCGCGCTGCACGTGGCGCACGGCCTGCCGCTCGCGCTCAACGCGGGCAACCTGCTCTATTTCCTGCCCCTCGCGCTGCTCGAGGAGAGCGGGCTGCCCGAGTCGCGGCAGCTCGCGGTGCACCGCCGCTACGCCGACGCGGTCGTGCGCTGCCACCACGGTCAGGCGCTCGACCTGTGCGGCAGGCTCGGCGACCTCGCGCAGCACGAGGTGCACGCCGCCGTCGAGGCCGCCACGCGGCTCAAGACGGGCAGCCTCGTCGGGCTCGCGCTCGCCCTCGGTGCGGTGGCCGCGGGGGCGTCGCCCGCGCGCGAGCGGGCCATCGTCGCGTTCGGCGACGAGGTCGGAATCGCCTTGCAGATGCTCGACGATCTCGGCGGCATCACCAGCCAGAGGCGCCGCGCCAAGGGGCACGAGGACCTGCTCGGCGGCCGGCTGACCTGGACCTGGGCCTGGATCGCCGACGAGGTGGACGGCGCGACGTGGGGCGCGCTGCGCGCGCTCGGCGACGAGGTCGAGGGGCGCGCGACGCACCCCGAGCGGCTGGCCGAGCGGATGCGCCCGCTGCTCGCGCCGCACG
>CAITLX010000691.1 GCA_903893335.1 uncultured delta proteobacterium
CATGCCTGCCCCCTCGGCGCGCCGGCCACCGCGCGGCGCAGCACCGCCTCGAGCCGCGCGGCGCTCTCGTCCCAGCTCGGCGGGCCGCTCGCGGCGATGGCCCGCTCGTCCCACGGGCGCGCGAGCGCGCCCACGAGCGCAGCGGCGAGCGCGCTCGCGTCGCGCGGCGCCACCAGCGTGCCCGACAGGCCAGGCTCGACGACGTCGGGGATGCCGCCCACGTCGGTGGCGACGACCGGCCGGCCGCACGCGTGCGCCTCGAGCACCACGTTGGGCATCCCCTCGGCGTAGCTCGGCAGCGCGAGGACGTCGCACGCGGCCAGCCAGCGCGCGACCTCGCCCAGCGGGCGCGGGCCGAGGGCCTCGGCGCGCCCCGCCGACAGCTCGCCGACCTGCGCGCGCAGCGGGCCGTCGCCGACGAGCAGCACGCGCGCGCCCGGCGCAAGCTCGCGCGCGGCGGCGCAGAGCTCGCGCACGCCCTTCTTCGGGTCGAGGCGGCCGACGAAGAGGACGATGGGCGCGGCAGGGTCGAGCCCGAGCGCCACCCGCGCCTCGTGACGGCTCTGCGGGTAGAAGAGGCGCGTGTCGACGCCGTTGGGCACGACCTCGGCCTCGCGCGCGCCGAGCGCCGTGAGCGCCGCCACCAGCGGGCGGCTCGGCGCGACGGCGGCCGCAGCCAGCGGGAGTACGGCGCGCACGATCGGGGCGACGTCGCGCCGCTGCGCGATCTCGTTCACGTCGGTGCCGTGCGCCTTCACGACCGTGGGGACGGAGAGCATCCGCCCGAGCAGCACCGCCGCGCAGGCGTCGGGGTAGAGCCACGTTCCGAGCACGACGTCGACTCTGCCACGTCGCCGGGCGACCGTGCGCGCGAGCGACGCGACGAGCAGCGGGACCGCGACGCCGAGCCCCACCACCGGCACGTACGCCCCGCGCACGAAGGTGGCGTGGACGCCGTCGAAGGTCGCCTCGCGCGCGGCGCGCTCGAGCCGCCCGGCGCGCGCGCGCTCGCCGAGCAGCCCGGCGCCGGGGAACCAGGGCAGCGGCGAGACCACCTCGACCTCGCAGCGCGCCGACAGACGTGCGATCTGTTGCCGGGCGAACGGCGACGACAGGGGCTCCAGCGTGTTGGGGAACACCCTGCTGATGACGAGCACGCGCAACATGGCCCCCCCCACCTCACCCCTGCACGTCGCGCACGTCGTCTCGAGCCTGGCCATCGGGGGTCAGGAGCGCGTCGTGCTCGATCTTGCGCGCGGGCTCGCTTCGCGTGGGCATCGCGTGACGGTGATCTCGCTGGCCGAGGGGGGTGCGCTGCGTGGCGCCTTCGCGCCCATCACCGTCGAAACGGTAGCACGCAGGCGCGACGGCATCGATCCGACCCTCGTCGTGCGCCTCGCCGCGCGGCTCGCCGCGCTCTCGGTCGACGTCGTGCACACCCACAACCCGCTCGCGCTCTCCTACGGCGCGCCCGCCGCGCGCCTCGCGCGCGTGCCGCGGGTGGTGCACACCAAGCACGGCGCCAACCCCTCCGAGCGGCGGCGCACCGTCGGCGCGCGGCGCCTGCTGGCGCGGCTGTGCGACGCGTTCGTCGCGGTGTCGCCCGAGACGGCCGAGGTCGCGCGCGTGCTCGACCGCGTGCGCGAGCCTCGGCTCGTCACCATCGCCAACGGCATCGACGTGGGCGCGTTCGCCCGCGAC
>CAITLX010000692.1 GCA_903893335.1 uncultured delta proteobacterium
CCGCGCGCCCGCTGGAGCGTCAGCCGCCGCACGCTCCCTCGACGACCATGTCGCAGCCCTCGCCGCACACGGTGGACGACGCGCAGCCAAGCTGCGGATTGTGGCAAGCCTGACCCGCGCCGCCATCGGGGTAGGTGCAGCCGTAGAGCGACCACCCGCTCGGGCAGCACGCGAGCCCTCCGTCGGGCACGACGCCGACGTGCCCCTCGACCGCCGCCGCGCCGCCGTCGGGGGGAGGCCAATCGAAGCCGAGCGTGGCGCAGGTCGGCTCGGCGACCGGGTTGCACGCGAGCGGGATCGGGCCTGCGCCGACGCGCGCGTAGACGCACATCTTCGCCGTGTAGTGGCCGGGGGCGGCGCACGCGGGCGCGGCGCACGCCATGCCGTTGCACGTCGAGGCCGCGTGGTAGGCGCCGCTCCAGGTGCGCTGCACGCCCTGCTCGCCCAGCGGGTTCGGCAGCGCGCAGCTCGTGGGACAGCCGACGGGCTGGCAGTCGCTGCACGACGCGACGCAGGGCGCGTCGAGCGCGAGCGGCGTGCCGTCGGGCGCGACGACCGTCAGCCACTCGGTCGAGCAGGCGCTCGGCGCCCCGACGCAGTACTGGTCGGCATACCCCGGCGGCGCGTGGAGCGTGAACGTCACGGGCGACGCGCTGCAGACCCCCGCGCCGGCCTCTGCCCCGACGTCGGGCGCGGTGCGACCGGCGCAGCCTGCGACCGCGAGGGCCGCGACGAGCGAGAGCGGGAGGCGCATGGGGGGCACGCGTCAACGTGCGTCGCCTGGCGCCCGGCGCAACCCACGCCGGGGCCACCGCGCCGCCGGGGCCTCACCCCGGACCTCGGTCCCCCGCTGCCCGCACGCTGCCAGCGGGGCGAGGTGGGGCGGCCTCGGCCCCGTTTTGATCCCGACTTGGATCCGACAGTGGCTAACTATCGGAAATCACTGCGGAGAGGGCGGGATTCGAACCCGCGGTACCCTTACGGGCACACATGATTTCCAATCATGCACCTTCGGCCACTCGGTCACCTCTCCAGGCCGCCTGGCGTCCACCGAGGCCGCCTCTCCGAAGAGAGGAGCGACGCTCGGTGGCGACCAGCCGCGGGATTCCCCCGCGCGCGGCGGAGAGCGTGGGATTCGAACCCACGGTACCCTTGCAGGCACACCTGATTTCGAATCAGGCTCCTTCGGCCACTCGGACAGCTCTCCGCCGCGCAAGATGCACGAACCGCCCCCGGCGTGTCAACGCCGTGCGGCGTCGTCTTTCGCCCCTCGGAGCCCGGTTGCGCGTGTGCCGCACGCCGGGCGGGCACCGGCCGCGTGACGCGCCGCCGCGAGCGCGCTAGCAGCCGTCCGCGTGGCGCTCCCCCCCACGCAGCTCGCGGCGCTCGTCGCCGTCGCCGTCGTCGCGGGGCTGGTCGACGCCATCGCGGGCGGGGGCGGGCTGCTCACCCTCCCGGTGCTCGTCTGGACGGGGCTGCCGCCGCACGTCGTGCTCGGCACGAACAAGGGGCAGGCGGTGTGGGGGGCGGCGGCCGCGACGCTCGGCTACACGCGCGCCGGGCTGGTCGATCGCCCGCTCGCGCCGCGCCTGTTCGCCGCGGGGTTCGTCGGCTCGCTCGCGGGCGCCGCGCTCGTGTCGCGCGTCGCGCCGGCCACGCTGCGCCCGCTCGTGCTCGGGCTGCTCGTCACCGTCGCGCTGGTGCTCGCGGGGCGCCCCGCCCTGCTGGTCGAGAGGGCCGGGCGGCGCGAGGTGCCGGTGGCGGCGGCGCTCGCGCGCGGCTCGCTGCTCGCGCTCGCGATCGGCGCGTACGACGGCTTCTTCGGGCCGGGCACGGGCACCTTCCTCATCGTCGGCTTCGCGCTCGCGCTCGGCCAGCCGCTCGCGCGCGCGTCGGGCAACGCCAAGGTGGTCAACCTCGCCTCCAACCTCGCCGCGCTCCTCGTCTTCGCGGCGCGCGGGCAGGTGCTGTGGGGCGTGGCGCTGCCGATGGCCGCGGGGCAGGCCGTCGGCGCGTCGATCGGCGCGCGGCTCGCGTCGCGTCGCGGCGCGCCGCTGGTGCGCTGGACGGTGGTCGTCGTCGCCGTCGCGCTGTCGGCGAAGCTCGCCCTCGACTGGCTGCGCGCGCGCTGAGCCCCCCGGCGCGCGGCCGCTTCCCTCGCGCGCGCGACGCGGGTATGCGCGGACGCATGACGCCTCGCCCCTTCCGCGTGCTCGGCCTGCAGCAGATCGCCGTCGGCGCCGCCGACAAGTCCGCCCTGCGCAGGCTCTGGGTCGATCTGCTCGGCCTCGAGGTCGTCGGTCACTTCCGCAGCGAGAAGGAGAACGTCGACGAGGACATCGCCGTCGTCGGCAAGGGCCCGATGCGCGTCGAGGTCGACCTCATGGAGCCGGTGGACCCGAACGCGAAGCCGCGCGTGAACGACCCGCCGCTCAACCATGTCGGCCTCTGGGTGGACGACCTCGCCGCCGCCGTCGCGTGGCTGGGCGAGCAGGGGCTGCGCTTCGCGCCGGGCGGCATCCGTCGTGGCGCGTCGGGCCACGACGTCTGCTTCGTGCACCCCAAGGGCAACGAGCAGCTACCGCTCGGCGGCGAGGGGGTGCTCATCGAGCTGGTGCAGGCGCCGCGCGAGGTCATCGAAGCGTTCGAGCGCGCCGCGCGCGAGGGTTGAGCGAGGCTCTCAGGCGAACGCGCGCGCGAGGAAGCCGTCGAGGTCGGGGTGCTCGCGGTCGAGCGCGCCCCCCTCGAGCTCGACGTGCGCGAGCGCCCGGTAGCGCGCGTCGCGAAAGGCGAGCAGCTCGCCGTACGCGCGCGGGAGATCGGCCTCGGTGCCCCCCGCCGGCCAGCTCGCGCCCCACACGATCGGCTTGGGGTGGGCGAGGTAGCGCGCGAGCAGCTTGTCGCGGTGCGCGTCGGGGGCGCAGAGGTAGACGACGCGCGCGGTGCGCCCGAGGTCGGCGAGCAGCTCGCCGGGCAGGTAGATGACGCTGCCGGTCGTGTCGACGACGTGCGGCTCGCTCGCGTCGCGCGCGGTGGCGACGAGCGCCTCGCGCGTCACCTCCTCCTCGAGCGCGAGGTAGCGCGCCTCGCGCGCGGCGTAGCCCTCCGTCCAGGGCATGCCCATCCAGCGCCCGAGCGCGTTGACCGGCTCCTCGCCCGGCTGCGCCGCGACGATCTCGGAGAGGCGCGCCGCGATGGCGCCGTCGCAGTCGTGGCGGCGGTAGCCGCGCGCCGCGAGGCGCTTGGCGCAGAACGATTTGCCCACCCCCGACATACCGACCAGCGCGAGCGACCTGGGTGCCGACGACATCTCCCCAGCGTAGCGCGAACCCGCTGCGCCGGAGGCCGTCGCGCGCCCGGGGGGCGGCGGCGTGCTAACACCGCGCGCTCCGGTGTCCGACCCGTCCGCGCCGCACCTGCCGTCGCTCGAGCTGCCGACCGATCGGCGCGTGGTCTCCGTGCGCGAGCTCGCCGCCGAGGTGCGCGCGATGGGCCCCGGCGTGCACCACGTGGCGGGCGCCGCGGGCTCGGTCGGCGCGCTCGTCGCCCGCGCGATCGCGCGCGCCGACGGGCGCCCCATCGTGTGGGTCACCGCCGACCTCGACACCGCGCGCCGCGTCGCGTCCGACCTCGCCTTCGCGTGGGGCGCGCGCGAGGAGGACGACACCGCGCAGGGGGACGTGCTGCTCTTCCCCCCCTACGAGGCGAGCCCGTACGCCGAGGTCACGCCCGACCGGCGCGCGGCGATGGCGCGCATGACGGCGCTGTTTCACCTCGCCCACAAGCTGCCGTGGCGCTTCCTCGTCGTGCCCGCCGCGGCGCTCGTGCGCAAGGTCGTGCCGCAGCGGGTCGTCGCAGCGCACAGCGACCTCGTGCTCGTCGAGCAGGAGATCGACCGCGACGCGCTCGTCGCGCGCCTCGCGGCCTCGGGCTACCTCCGCGTGCCCGTCGTCGAGGACCCGGGCTCGTTCGCGGTGCGCGGCGCCGTCTTGGACCTGTGGCCCCCCTGCTCCGATCTCCCCGTGCGCCTCGAGCTGTACGGCGACCTCGTGCTCAGCCTGCGGCTCTTCGATCCGGCCGGTCAGCGCACGACCCCAGGCGCCTCGGGCAAGGGGCGCGAGGTCAAGGAGCTGTGGCTCCCCCCCGCGCGCGAGGCGATCCTCACCGACGCCGTCGTGGCGCGCGCGCGCGACACGGTGCGCGCGCTGTGCGACGCGGTCGATCTGCCGTCGCTCAAGGCGCGCGTGCTGGTCGAGGACGTCGCGAGCGGGCGCGGCTTCTTCGGCGCCGAGGGGTTCCTGCCCGCGTACTACC
>CAITLX010000693.1 GCA_903893335.1 uncultured delta proteobacterium
CGAGATCACCGCGGCGGCGACGTTGTGGAAGCGGGCGGCGCCGAGCGCGGAGTCAGTGCGAGGGAGGGGTGCGGCCGGGCGGGGCGCTGGCGCGCACCCCTCCCTCGCGTTGCTCTCCCGGTCCGAAGCCGAGACGCCAGCCAGTTCGCACGCGACCACGTACACGCGGCGAAACTCTCGGTGCACGTCGAGCGCGTGCACGGCCGCGATCAAGCCGTACAGGTTCCCCTTCGCGCCGCACGAGAAGCACCGCCATCGGAGCGTGCCGTCGGGCCCACGGGTCACGCTGCACGACGGTCGCCGGTCGCCGTGCACGACGCACCGGACCATGAGCCCGCCCGGCGTACGCTTCGCGCCATCGGCGAGGCCGAGACGCGTCGCGACGTCGAGCGGGTCGGCGAGGAGAGCGCGTAGGCGATCGGTGTCGGCGCTCATGGCGCGGCCCGCTCCGCGGCGAGGCGCGCCGATAGCTCGCGCTCGATTGCAGCGCGCCCAGGGTCGCCGGGCGCCATGCTCGCGATCGCGTTCACTAGGGCATCCGTCGCGAGTGCCGACCACGCGGGCGAGGGCGCGCCGACCGGCTCGACGTGCTCCGCGGCGGGCGCCTCGACGGCGACCGGCTCGACGGGCGGCGGCGGATCCGGCGCGTAGTACGGGGTCACTTGCACGCCGGCAACGCGACGACGCGCGCCGCTCCGCCACCCAAGCTCCGCCAGGGTGTCGGCGATCGTCGTGCCGTGCTGGCGATGCCGCTCCGGCGGTATCCCGAGCGCGCCCGTCAACACCATGGCGGGCGTCACGAACTCGCGGCCCGACGTCTCGCATCGATGAAGATCGGGACGCGTGATCGTCTTCGTCGCGTTGCACGTCTTGCAGGGCTCGTGGACTCCGCCGTAGCTCTTGCTGCCGTTGCCCGTGCCCTTGCAGTCCGGGCACGTCACGGGCTCACCCGCGAGCCACCGGCCGACCGTTTCGGACCACGCGTTTTCGACCTGGAACTCGGCGGTACGCGTCTCGCGTTCGCGCTCCTCCGCATCGTTCAGCCACCATCGATTCGCGTTCTCGTCGTCGGTCACGCCCTCGGCCTGTAGGCGCTTGAACTCACGGAACACGTGCACGGCCTCTGCGAAGAGTTGATCTCGACGCGAGGCCACAAGGGCCGCGTCGACTCGCCACGCGGGGCCGTTGCTGCGGAGGTCGAGTACCCACCATCGGCGCGACCCGCTTGCGTCAGTGAGAAAGCGCGGCTTGTTCGTTGTGCCGGCGACGACCCAGCTACGCGGTACCGTGATGACGCCGCGTCCGTACATCGGGACGTAGCTATCCGACTGCTGCGAAATGTACGCCTTCGATTCGGAGTCGTTGTGCTTCGCGACGACGCGATCGACCTCGGCCCACTCTTGAACCCACGTCGAGTGCATCGTCATCGTGCCCTTGCGGTCGCCGATGTCGATCTTGGAGTCGCCGAACCACTCGCCGCCGAGCACGCGGAAGAACGTGCTCTTCTTCGCGCCCTGCCGGCCGAGCAGAACAAGGCACGTGTCGACCTTGCATCCGGGCTCGAGCCCGCGCGCGGCCATAGCGATCAACGTGCGCCGGACCATCGTGCACGAAAGCCGATCGGTCGCGGGAATGCCGAGGAGCATCGTCGCGGCCCGGTCGAGTCGCGCCACGCCGTCCCACGTGAGGCCGGCGAGGTACTCCCGCACGGGGTGGAAGGCGTGCGCCTCGCGGCCGACGTAGGCCAGCGCGTCGCCGACGTCTTCCTTGCCGAAGGTGAGGCACCACGGCGCCTCACCGAGCCAACGGCGCACCGCCATCACATCATGGTCCGTCGCGGGTCGTCCGTCGACGCACGGCCGGTTGCTCATGGTGTCGTAGCTCAGTCGACCGGGCCACGCGTTTTCGAGGATGGTGCAG
>CAITLX010000694.1 GCA_903893335.1 uncultured delta proteobacterium
ACGCCGACGAGCTTGGCGGCCGCCTCGAACCCGCTCGCGACGCTGGGAGCCGCATCGGCGGACGCCCCGACGACGAGCCCGGCGGGAGGCCCGGCGTGGTCGGTCGCGCGCTGCACGCAGGCCGCGAGCAGCGCCGCGACGAGCTCGACGCCCGAGCGCTCGACGCCGTCGAGGGTGAGCGGCGCGCGGCCGAGCATGCGCAGCGGCCCGACGACGGTGCTCGCAGGGTGCGTCGCGGCGCGCGCCAACGCGGAGGTGCCGACCACGACGCGGTCGCGCGCATAGGTCACCGCCGCCGGAATGGACGGCGCGCCGTCGGCGGCCGTGACCAGAGCGCACCCTCCCCCGAGAGCGACGGCCATTCGAACGTTGACGCTCCCGAACTCGATGCCCAGGGCCGGGCCTCGCAGGCGATGCTGCATTCACACTCCGCGCGACGTGCGTCTGGGGGGTCGGCGCCAGGGCCGCTCATGCACGAGCGCAGTATCGCAGAAGGTCGCCGCGAGCGCGACCCCGGCGTTGCCCTCCGATGCACCTCGCGCGTGCGCCGGGGCACCCCGCCTCAGGTCGACTCGCCCCGCGACTGGCCGCGCCAGGCCACCGCATCGACGCCCGCGACGGCAGGCTGGCGGTACTCGTGCTCGGCCGCGGGAAACGCGCCCGAGCGGACCTCGTCGACGTACGCGCGCGTCGCCTCGACGATGGCGTCGCCGAGCTCGGCGAAGTGCTTGGCGAACTTCGGCGTGTGGCCGCGCGACATGCCCAGCAGGTCGGTGCACACCAGCACCTGCCCGTCGCAGCCACGCCCCGCGCCGATGCCGATGGTCGGCACCGAGACGCTCTCGGTCACGCGCGACGCCACCTCGGGGGGGATGGCCTCGAGCACGATCGCGTAGGCGCCCGCCTGCTCGAGCGCGCGCGCGTCGTTCAGGATGCGCTCGGCCGCGGCGTCGCTCTTGCCCTGCACCTTGAACCCTCCGAGCGCGTGCACCGACTGCGGCGTGAGCCCGACGTGGCCCATCACCGGGATGCCCACCGACACGAGGCGAAAGACGTGCTCGGCCATCTCGGCGCCGCCCTCGAGCTTGACGCTCTCGAACGCGCCCTCCTTCATCATCTTGCCGGCGCTCTCGAGCGTCTTCTCGGCGGAGACCTGGGAGCTCATGAAGGGCATGTCGCCGACCAGGTGCGCGCGGCGCAGCCCGCGGGCGACCGCGCGGCCGTGGTAGCAGACCTCGTCGAGCGTCACGGGCAGGGTGTTGGCGAGCCCCTGCACGACCATGCCGAGCGAGTCACCGACGAGCACGACGTCGACGCCCGCCTCGTCGAGGAGCCTGGCCATCGTGTAGTCGTAGGCCGTCACCATCGCGATCGAGGGGCCTGCTCCGGCCTTGCGGTCGCGCAGCGAGGGCACGGTGACCTTGCGGACCTTGACGGCGTCGGAGACGCCGGTGGGTGCGTACATGTTGACCTCCGGGTCGCGGCCGCAGGTGCGGTCCACGCCTGAGCCATCAGCTTACGGCGCCACCGCCGATGCGACAAGGGCTTGGCGGTCGAGTCCGCTCGACGCGCTTCCAACGCGTCTCGCCCGCGACGCCGGTCCCCTTCAGCGCGTCTCCGAGCAGCAGCGGAAGCCCGTCTCGCGCCCCTTGTAGTAGCGGTCGTGCGCCGTCTGGTTGGCGCGGCAGATGTTGCGGCTCGGCTGCCACCAGGCGCCCTTCATGGCGGGCTGCGCGGGGCCCTGGCGGTCCATGGTGACGAACTCCTCGAGGTTGCCCGAGAGATCCATCACGCCGAAGGGGCTCGCGCAGCCGGGGTGCGTGCCGTGCGCGGCGCGCAGGTCCTTGATGCGCGCGCCGCCGGCCTCGTAGATGTCGACGAGATCCGCGTTGCAGGCCGCCGAGTCGCGCGCGAAGCCGTAGGGATAGGGGCGCATCTGCTCCCCCTCGCAGGCGAAGTTGTACTCGGACTCCTTGCAGAGCCGCTTGCCCTCGCTGCGGCAGATGCGGTCGCCGTCCGTCCACGACATCTCCGAGGCGGGGAGATCGCTGCCGCGCGGCGTCCACTCGTAGACGTCGATGCAGAAGTCGAGCTTGCGGCGCGAGGGGGACTTGCAGCGCGCGGGCTGTGCGTATTCGGCACACCGGTAGTCGCTGAAGCGCTCGCCGGGCGGGTCGGCCCAGCGCAGGCAGCGCTGCTCGACGTCGGGGCAGTAGCCCCCCTCGACGTGCGCCATGCCGACGGGACAGGGAGCCGAGGCCTCCTGCGACGCGCCGACGACGTAGGGAGCCTCGGTGGCGGCCATCGCGGCGGCGACGGCGGGCGCGGCGCCGGTCGCTTCGCGCGCGGTGGTGCCGTGCCGCGTGCAGGCGGCCAGGGCGACGGCCACGAGCACGAGGCGTCGCATCGAGGGGGAACGGCCTGCCATACGTCACCCCCGGCGAGCCGGGGGTGACCAGGCAACCCCACGCGCCTGGGTACGTCAAGCCGGATCGACCGGAGGGGCGGGAAAGTGGGGCGCTTTGCCCCATGTCGCCATGCTGCGTCTTGGGGCGGTCAGCTCGCCTCGGCGCAGCAGCGGAAGCCCGTCTGCACGTCCTTGTAGTACTCGTCGTGCGCCACCGTGGCGGCGCGGCACCGGTTGCGACCGGCGAGCCACCAGCCACCCTTGAGCGCGCTCTTGTAGGGGCCCCAGGTCGTGTCGCGCGCGACCCACTCGTCGACGTTGCCGACGAGGTTTCGCACGCCGAACGGGCTGGCGCAGCCACCGCGCGCGTCGGCCGTCTCGCGCAGATCGCGCAGCGAGCCGTCCTTCTCGAAGAGGTCGGCGCGCTCGAAGTTGCACTTGGTGGCGTCGCGCACGAAGCCGTACGGGTAGGGCCAGGCCTCGGGCCCCTCGCACGCGAACTGCCACTCCGACTCGGTGCAGAGGCGCTTGCCCTGCTCGGCGCAGGTCGTCTTCGCAGCCGTCCACGACGTCTGCACGGCCGGGAGGGCCTCGCCTGCCCCGGTGTACTCGTCGACGTCCACGCAGAACCGGCGGCGCTCCTTGGCGCCGACGCACGTCGAGGTCGGCTCGAACTCGGCGCAGCGGGCGTACGAGAACTTCGCCGGATCCTCGAGCCAGCGCTTGCAGTCCTGGCGCACGTTCGGGCAGTAGTCCCCCTCGATGAGCGCCATGCCCGCGGGGCAGGCCGCGGGGGCCGGCGGGGCCTCGACCGGCGCAGCCGCAGCGGCCGGTTCGAC
>CAITLX010000695.1 GCA_903893335.1 uncultured delta proteobacterium
GCCACGAAGCGCACGACTTGCGCCGCTTCGCGCGCGAGGGGGCGACGCCTGGGGTCGCAGACAAC
The DNA here is from genome assembly GCA_903893335.1 of uncultured delta proteobacterium. Lineage (GTDB taxonomy): Bacteria > Myxococcota_A > Polyangia > Polyangiales > Polyangiaceae > CAITLX01. Next base: position 66 of record CAITLX010000695.1, read on the forward strand.
TTGCCCGGCAGGCGCGCGGACGGCATGAACGGGCCGCATGTCCCCCCTCCCCTCGCGCGGCCGATCGAGCCGGCGCACCCCTCGGTCGTCGTGCGCGTCCACCTGATCGGCGTCTCGGGCACGGGCATGGGCGCGCTCGCCGGCCTGCTGCGCGCCGGGGGGCACGAGGTGAGCGGCTCCGACGTCGCGTTCGACCCCCCCATCGGCCCCGCGCTCGAGCGCTGGGGCGTGCGCACGCTGCTCGGGTACGACCCGGCGCACCTCGACCCCGCGCCGGACCTCGTCGTGGTCGGCAACGTGTGCCGCGCCGACAACCCCGAGGCGCGCGCCGCGCGGGCGTCGAGCGTGCGCACCACGACGATGTCGCACGCGCTCGCCGAGCTCGCGCTCGAGGGCACCTCGCCGCTGGTGGTCGCCGGCACGCACGGCAAGACGACGACGAGCGCGATGTGCGCCTGGCTGCTCGAGGCGTGCGGCTTCGGCCCCGGCTTCTTCATCGGCGGGCTGCCGAAGAACTTCGCCACGAGCGCGCGCACCGCGCGTCGGGCCGGGCTGCCGCTCGCGGGCGCGCCCGCCGCGGCGCGGCGCGTGCCCTTCGTCGTCGAGGGGGACGAGTACGACACCGCGTTCTTCGAGAAGACGCCGAAGTTCTGGCACTACCGCCCCGAGGTCGCGATCGTCACCTCGATCGAGCACGACCACGTCGACGTCTACCCCTCCGAGGCGGGCTACTTCGACGCGTTCCGCGCCTTCGTCGCGCGCGTGCCCGAGAGCGGCCTCATCGTCGCCTCGGCGCACGACCCGCGCATCGTCGAGGTCGTGCGCGGCGCAGCCCGCGCGCCCGTGGCCTGGTACGCGCTCGAGGGGGACCGCCCCGAGGTCTCCCCCGAGTGGGTCGGCGCAGCCGGCGCCGTCGTCGACGGCATGCAGCAGCTCGACCTGTTCGCCGGCGGCGTCTCGTGCGGCCGCTTCGCGATGCGCTCGCCGGGCGCGCACAACGTCCGCAACGCCGTCGCGGCCATCGCGGCGTGCGCGCAGGGCTACGGGGCGGACATCACCCAGCTCGGCCGCGCGCTCGCGGGCTTCGAGGGGGTGCGGCGTCGGCAGGATCTCCTCGGCGAGCCGGGCGGGGTGCGCGTCTACGACGACTTCGCGCACCACCCGACCGCCGTGGACGAGACGCTGCGCGCGCTGCGGGCCAAGCACCCCGAGGGGCGGCTGTTCGCCGTGTTCGAGCCGCGCAGCGCCACGGCGTGCCGCTCGATGCACCAGGAGGCCTACGCGCGCGCGTTCGCGCCCGCCGACCGCGTGCTGGTCGCGCCGCTCGGGCGCTCCAACGTCCCCGAGGCCGAGCGGCTCGACGTCGCTCGCCTGGTCGCGGCGCTCGCCGCCGCGGGCAAGCCGGCCGACGCCCCCGCGTCGGTCGACGCGATCCTCGCGACGCTGCTCGACGAGGCGCGCCCCGGCGACACCGTGGCGCTGCTGTCGAACGGCGCGTTCGGCTCGATCCACGCGCGCCTGCTCGAGGCGCTCGCGCGATGAGCCCCTCGCGCTCGCCCGCCGCGCTCGCCGCGCTCGCGCTCGAGGTGGCCGTCGAGGCGGGCGCCCTCGCGCTCACCGGCTACCGGCACCCCAAGCGCGTCGCGCACAAGGGGGCGATCGATCTCGTCACCGAGTTCGACACGCGCGTCGAGGAGCTGATCCGGGCGCGGCTCGCGCAGGCGACGCCCGACATCGCGCTGGTCGCCGAGGAGGGGGGCGGCGACGCCGGCGCCGCGCTGACCTGGTACGTCGACCCGATCGACGGCACGACGAACTACGCCCACGGCCACCCGTTCTGGTGCGTCGCCATCGGCCTCGCGCGCGCCGACGGCAGCCCCGTCGCCGGAGCCGTCGTCGCGCCTGCGCTCGCGACCCACTGGACGGGCGCCGAGGGGCGCCCCGCCGAGCGCTCGGGCGAGCCCTGCCGCGTGAGCGAGGTCGACCGCCTCGACCAGGCGCTGCTCGCGACCGGCTTCCCCTACGACCGCCACACGAGCGCCGCGAACAACTTCGCCGCGTTCGTGGCGGCGAAGAAGCGCGCGCAGGGGGTGCGGCGCTGCGGGTCGGCCGCGCTCGATCTCTGCCTGGTCGCCGACGGGACCTACGACGGCTACTGGGAGCGCAAGCTCAAGCCCTGGGACGTGATGGCCGGCGCGGCCATCGCCGCAGCCGCCGGCGCGCGCCTCACCTCGCTCGGCGGCAGCGCGCCGCGCCCGCTCACCGGCGAGCTGGTCGCGACCAACGGCCGCGTGCACGACGAGCTGCTCGAGCTGCTGCGCGCCGCGGGCTGACGCGCCTGCGCGCGACGAGCGCGAGGGCGAAGGCCAGCGCCACGCCGAGCCCACCCTGCGCGCCGCGCGAGGCCGAGCGCCCCGCGACGCGGCAGCCGCAGCTGCCGTCGGTGCTGTTGTATCCGGACGCGTTCTGCACGTGGTGCCCGGCGCCCGAGCCCCCCGACCCGCCCGCGCCGCCTGCGCCGCCGAACCCGCCGTCGACGAAGCCGCCGCCGTCGACGTCGCCCGCGTCTGCGTCGCCCGCGTCGGCGTCGATCGCCACGTCGACGCACGCGCCCGCCTCGCACGCCTGCCCCGAGGGGCAGGTCGCGCCGAGGCACGCGTCGACGCACAGGCCGCTCGCGCCGTCGCACGTCTCGCCGCTCGGGCAGGTGCGCCCGACGCACGCCGGCGCCATGCAGCGGCCCGAGGCGTCGTCGCACGCGAGCCCCGCGCCGCAGGGCAGGCAGGCGCAGCTCGGCATGCAGGCGCCGTCGACGCACACCTGGCCGGCGTCGCACACGAGCCCCGCGCACGCGTCGACGCAGACGCCCGCGCGGCAGAGCGTGGGCGCGGGGCACGAGACGCCGTCGCACGGGGCGTGGCACGCGCCCGCGGTGCACACCTCGCCTGCGGGGCAGGTCACCGTCGCGCACGCGGGGTCGACGCAGAACCCCCCCGCGCACGTCTTGTTCGACGGGCACTGGAACTCGCCGCCGCCGCACGACTTGACGCACGCGCCCTTGTCGCAGACCTGCCCGGCGGGGCAGAGGTCCCCCTCGTCGACCTGGCCGTTGCAGTCGTCGTCGACGCCGTCGCAGGTCTCGGTGGTGGGCTGCAGCACCGGCTTGCAGGTGAGGTTGCCCGAGCCGTCGCACTGCGAGAGGCCCGTCTGGCAGCGGCCCGGCTGGCCGGTGTCGCACGCGGAGCCGCCGCCGGAGCAGACGAGCCCCGAGAAGAAGAAGACGTAGTCGTTGAAGTCGCCGTCGTTGGCGAAGCCGTCCTGGGCGCTCGTCACCGAGCCGTCCTCGAACGCGAGGTAGTAGGCGTTCGGCGTGCTCTTCGAGGCGTAGGTCAACGACAGGATCCAGGGGCCGGGCGCGGTGCAGCCCGAGCACATCGGGTTGTACTGGGCCTCGGACCAGTGCGTCTGGCCACCGGTCAACGCGAAGCCGATGTAGCCGCCGCTGTAGTTCGGGTCGTTCTTGATGTCCTTCGAGCTGATGACCGCACCGACGGACGTGCCCGCGGGGACGATCTCGTGCACCTCGGACAGGGGCGGAGGCGCCGCGCTGGCGGTCGCGTTGTACCAGCCGACCCCGAGGCTCGAGCGCGACTCCTTGAGCACGAAGGTGGCCGAGAACTGGCAGAGCGGCAGGAAGGTGGCCGGAACCGGGTGCGCCTCGGTCTGCCAGTCCACGCCGTCGCCGCGGCCGGCGAACAGCGAGTAGAGCTGCGTCTCGCCGTTCTGCGAGTCGAGCGGGACGACGAGCCCGTTGGGCTCCTGCACGGTGGCCAGGGCGGCGCTCGTCCACGCAGCGACGACGAGCGCGAGTGCCACGCCGGGAGAGCGACGCATCCGCCCACGCTAGCACCGTTGCGCCCCTCGCCGCGCCGGACCACGCTGGTCGCTTCATGCGGGTCGCGGTCGTCGGTGCGGGGGCCCTCGGGCGCGTCTACGGGGTGCGGCTCGCAGCCGCGGGGCACGACGTCACGTTCGTGGTGCGCGCGGCGCGCGCGGCCACCCCTCGCCCCTTCGTGCTCGAGCGCGCGAACGCCGACGGGCGCCGCGATCGGCTCGACGCGCCGCGCCTCGCCACCGAGGTGCCCGACGACGCCGAGGCGGCGATCGTCGCGGTGCGCGTCGATCACCTCGACGGCGATCTCTCGGCGGTCCTGCGGCGCGCCGAGGGCGTCGCGCTCGTCGTCGTCACCCCGCTGCTGCCGCGCGCGAAGGCCGACCTCGACGGCGCGCTCGGGCGCCCGGTCGTCGCGGCGCAGCCTGGCGTCGTCGCGTACGAGAACGACGCGGGCGTCGTGCGCTACTGGCTGCCGCGCGTCGCGCCGACGCGCATCGAGGCGAGCGGCGCGCCCGAGGCCGTGGTGCACCTCGCGCAGGCGCTCGACCGGGCGGGGCTGCCGACGCGCCTCGAGCCCGGCGTCACGCAGTCGAACCCGGCCACCACCGCGACCTTCTTCCCCATCGTGCTCGCGCTCGACGCAGCGGGCGGCACCGTGGACGACGTGCTCGCGCGCGGCGACGTGCTCGACGCGATGTTCGCCGCGCTGCGCGAGACGCGCGCGCTCGCGGGGCGACTGGGCACGTCCGCGCCCTGGGCGGGCACGCTCGCGCGCTTCGCGAGCCCGCTGACGCTGCGGGTGGGCGTGCGGCTCGCCAGGAGCATGTCGCCCGAGGGGGTCGCGTTCGCCGAGCGCCACTTCGGCCAGAAGACGCACGCGCAGAACCTCGCGGTCGCGCGCGCGCTCGTCGCCTTGCTCGACGACGCGAGGCTCCCGCGCCTGGCGCTCGCGCGCCTCATCGCGCTGGCCGAGTCGCGCTAGGCTCTCGCCGTGCGCCACCGTCTCGGGTCCGGGCTCCGCGCCGTCGCGCTCGCCGCAGCCTCCGCCGCGCTCGCCGCCTCGGCGGTCGCGCGCGCGAGCGACCTGCCTCCTTGGTGGGAGGAGAGCGAGGTGCCGATCGCGCCCCGCGTCGCGAGCGCCACGGTGCTGCGCCGCGAGCAGCCGATCGTGAGCGGCCCGGACGTGGCCGCGCGGCGGCGGGGCACCGCAGCCCAGGGCGCGCGCCTGCCCGTCTTCGGCATGCGGCGCGGCCCCGGGTGCACGGGGCGCTTCGTGCAGGTCGGCGCGCTCGCGTGGGTGTGCGAGGACGCGGTCGCGCTCGGCGACGCGCCCCCCGTCGCGCCCGGCCCGGCGTGGGCGCTCGAGGCGCCCCACGGCCTGCCGTTTAGCTACTACTTCGTCGGCCGCGACGGCTCGGCGGGCGACCGCAGCCTGCGCGACGCCGAGCAGAGCGCGCCCGACCTCGAGCTTCAGCCGGGCTTCGCCCTCGCCATCGTCGAGGTGCAGACGCAGGACGGCGCGACGTACGGCCGCACGCACCACGGCCTCTGGGTGCCGATGCGCGACCTCGGCCCCGTGCAGCCCTGGACGTTCCACGGCGAGGAGATCGCCGACGGTCGCCTCGCGTTCGGCTGGGTCGTCGAGGACAAGGTGCCCGTCTTCACGCGCCCCGACGCGGGCGCGCGCGGCAAGGGGGTGCGCGCGCGCTTCGAGCGCATCGAGGTGCTCGAGACGAGCCCCAAGGGCTTCGTGCGCGTCGCCGACGGCGCGTGGCTGCGCGCGCGCGACGTGCGCGTCCCGAAGGCGGCGCCTCCGCCCGACGAGCTTCGCGCGGGGGAGCGGTGGCTCGACATCGACCTCGCGACGCAGACGCTCGTCGCGCTCGAGGGCTCGCGCCCGGTGTTCGCCACGCTCGTGTCGACGGGCAAGGGCGCCGAGGGCACCGAGCTCGCGACCCCGCGCGGCACGCACCGCATCTGGGTCAAGCTCGAGAGCGCCAACATGGACAACCTCGAGGACGAGAACGCCGAGCGCTTCTACGCCATCGAGGACGTGCCCTACGTCATGTTCTTCGCCAAGGGCGTGGGGCTGCACGGCGAGTTCTGGCACCGCGGGCTCGGGCACGTACGCAGCCATGGCTGCGTGAACCTCGCGCCGCTCGACGCCGAGCGCCTCTTCGGCTTCGTGGGACCGCGCCTGCCCGCAGGCTGGACGGCCGTGCTGCCCACCGACGTGGAGCCGGGCACGATCGTCCGCGTGCGCTAGGCGCGCGCGCCGACGGCGACGAGCCTTCGCTCGCCGCCGCACGGTCGCGTGACGCCCCTGACCCCAAGGCTCACGCCCGGAGGGTCAGGTCGAGGTCGCCCGGCGCGTCGCGGGCAGGGACTTCCCCCACCCACGCGCCGGGCAGCCTCGCGTCCGACTCAGATCTTACCCTGGAGAAGGAACGCGACGACGAACGCGAAGAGGACGAGCGACTCGATGAGCGCGAGTCCGAGAATCATCGGCGTCTGGATCTTCGCCGCCGCGCCGGGGTTGCGCGAGATTCCCTCGAGCGCCGCGGCCGTCGCGCGGCCCTGCGCCAGCGTGCCGCCGAGCGCCGCGAGGGCGATCGCGAAGCCGGCAGCGCCCGCCGCCCAGGCCTTGACGTCGGACTCATTGGCCGAGGCGCCTTCCGACGCGAACGACATGGCCGACGTGGTGAGCGCGGCGAGGAAGGTCGCGGACGAGAGGGCGAGCTTGCTCTTGGTGGACATCGAACGGTGGCTCCTTGTGATCGGTCTGAGAGTGGCGAGGTGCGCGAGCGCGCGCCCCCTGTAGTCGTTTTTTGATCGGCTGGCTAGAGCCTCGCACGCGCGCCCGCTCGTTGCGGCCGCAGACGCGAGGCGAGAGTGCGTCAGTGGTGCTCCTCGTGCTCGGTCGCGAGCCCGATGTAGATCGACGTCAGCAGCGAGAAGACGAGCGTCTGCACGACGATGACGATGACGCCGAGGAGCATGAGCGGCACGGGCACGAAGAGCGCCACCATGCCGAGGAAGATGGTGCCGAGCAGGTGGTCGACCGCCATGTTGACCATGAGACGAATCGACAGCGTGATGGGGCGCACGCACGTCGAGATGAGCTCGATGGGGAAGATGAGCGGCGCGAGGTACCACTTGGGCCCTGCGAGGTGCTTGAGGTAGCCGAGGCCGTTGGCCTCGAGGCCGTAGAAGTTGAAGATGGCGAAGACGACGAACGCGCAGCCGATGGTGATGTTCAGGTTCGAGGTCGGCGGCGCGAAGCCCGGCACGAGCGTCCAGATGTTGGCGAAGAAGATGAAGATCGCCGACGTGCCGACGATGGGGAAGTAGCGCTTGGCGCGCGCGGGCCCCATGACGTCCTTCGCCATGTTGTAGAAGAAGCCGACGAAGGCCTCCATGAACGTGCGCAGCGTCAGGCGGTCGTCCGGGATGATGGCGGCCTCGCCCTCGGCGAGCTTCGCGCGCGTGGCGAAGGCGAGCCCGAGCACGACGAGCGCGACGATCATCGACATGACGATCGGCTCCCAGCTTCGGTAGCTGGGCGCCTGGTGGCCGATGAAGCTCGCCTCGATGTGCCGCGCGTTGTGCTGCAGGGCCGGGAAGCGCGCGAGGAAGTAGGTGAGGAACGTCGTGTGCTCGGGCATGGCCGTTAGTCCTTGGGGCGAGGCGCGAAGAGGGCGCCCACGAGGGCGCCTGCGGGCAGCGCGGCGTAGCCGACGGCCAGCGGAAGCGGAGTGGTGAGGCCGTGGCGGAGCACGAGCCAGGCAGCGCCGAACAGCGCGGCGACCTTGACGATGGCCAGACCCGCGGCCGGGCCGCGGTGGCCCGTCTCGGACATGAGCGCGCGCCCGATGGCGCCGAAGGCCCAGAGGTTGGCGATGGCGAGGCTCGCGCCGATGGCGACGCCGCCGGCGACGCGCGGCCCGGCCTCGAGCCACGCGAGCAGCGTGGCGAGCGCGCCGGCCACGGCGACGCCCGCGAGCGCGGCCGAGAAGGTCGCGTCGTGCGCGGGGCTCGCGCCGCCGGGGTCAGCCTGGGCCATCGTCGTCATCGGGTCGTTCGGTCGGGAGGCCTCTGCGCGCGCGGTCGCGCGCGTCTTCGGATTCGGTGTCGCGCCGCATGCGCTGCGCCGCGTCGTAGATGCTTCGGAAGCCGGCGGCCACCCCGAAGAAGAAGCCGACGAGCTGGATCCAGTGGGTGCCGAGCTTGCCGTCGAGCCAGCGCCCGCCGAAGAACCCGAGCAGGATCGAGAGAACGAAATCGAGCCCTACCGTCCCGTAGCGACCGAGGGCTTTGGATTCGTCGCGCATCGGTGCGCTCCCGGGGAGGCGGAGCGGGCGGCGTGTACCACGAGGGGCGAAGGGGGGTCAATCGGGGCCGGGCGGCGCGGGCGCGCGCGCGTGGTAGCGTTGCGCGAGAGACCATGCAGACCCGACGCTCGATCGTGCCCGCAGTCGCCGCCTTCCTCTTCGCGCCGCTCGTCCAGGCCGAGCCTGCCGCGCCGCCGCTGCCGCAGCTTCC